>CAJOEQ010000028.1:12068-13773 GCA_905233515.1 uncultured Synergistales bacterium | reverse complement strand
TTCTTTTATGATGTGATAGATTGACTCCTTACAATTTAATTTTGCCCACCCCACCCAGCACCAATTTTGTGACTCATCGCTATATTTCACAAAAATTTTCGGGATTATTGACAAATTTATGACCCTCTGCTAATCTTATCAGCGTTCTAAAAAATTAGCACTCATTAATAATAACTGCTAAAACAAGAATAAAATTTTTCAGGAGGTGAGTAATTAACATGACAGAAAGACAATTAAGTATCATTCTCGCAGTTGTCTACGAGTACATAAAAACGGGCGAACCCGCAGGATCTCGAACTATCACAAAAAAATATATTCGCGGCTTGAGTCCTGCAACTATTCGCAACGAAATGGCAGATCTTGAAGAAATGGGATATTTTTATCAGCCTCATACATCTTCAGGACGACTCCCGACGGCACGGGCTTATCGCGTTTACGTTGACTCAGTTACAGCGCGCGCAAGAAATCATACTCACGAGGCCGATATAAGACGCGAAATTTTAGGCAGTAAAAGCGGCATTGAAGATCTGTTAAACCACGTTACCCACCTAATGGCAAGATTGACAAATTGTGTCGCAGTCGCAGCAGTTCCCAGTCTTGACGATGCAGAAATTCAACACATTGATTTAATGCTCATGGGCGGGAATAATGTTTTAGCTTTGATAGTTCTTAGGGGCGGACTCGTTCATCATTCACAATTTAATTTGCCTTATGAAGTTTCGCAGGGATTTCTTGACGATTTAACACGGAGAATTAACACAGTTGCTTGCGGTCATTCGTGGAGTGATGTACGCGAGACTCTTTATAATTACGCGCTGGGAGAACTTGAAGAGGCCGAAATTTCATGCAAGGGAGCAATTAAGGCACTTGATAAATTTTTGACTGATCAGAGTTATAAATTTTATTCCAGTGCTGCGAGTCAAATTCTTGATTTGCCTCATTTTCAGACTTTATCAAGACTGCAGGCCGTGTTAAATTTGCTCGAACAGGAAAAGCCTTTAGCTCACATGATTGACAAGTGCAGGAAGTCAAAAGAGTTAAAAATTTCTCTGGGTGAAGAGAACGAAGACGAGAGAATGTCAGATAACGCTATGATTTTGATACCTGCGAGGCCAAGACAGCAAAAAGCAGTACTGGGACTGATAGGGCCCCTAAGAATGGATTACGAGAAATCAATCAGCGTGCTTGAGAGTGTCGCGGAAATTTTAGACGAGGATGCGGAGGAATGATTTAATCTCATGGCAGAATTTGAACAAGAACAGGAAAATTTAACGCCTGAGTCTGAATCAACACAAGAACAGGAGCAAGAAAATTTAACGCCTGATTTAGACGCAAAAATAAAAGAATTAGAGCACGATTTAGCAGTCTCAAGAGCAGATTTCTATAATTATCGTCAGCGTACAATAAAGGAAAAATCACAGACTCGCCAGCGCGCTCAAGAAGACGTAATAATTGAGATTCTGCCCGTTCTTGATAATCTTGATAGAGCCTTAGAATCAGCAAAAAACGGCGGGGATATTCTTTCAGGCGTAGAAATGGTACAGAGACAATTTATAAACGTGCTTGAGAATTTAGGAGTTACTGCAATTAAATCAACGGGTGAAATTTTTGATCCTGCACTGCACGACGCTTCAGGCACTGAAGAAGTTGATAATCCCGAACTTGACGGGAGAATCATAAATGAAAGATTACGGGGTTATCGCAC
>CAJOEQ010000028.1:0-11990 GCA_905233515.1 uncultured Synergistales bacterium | reverse complement strand
ATTAAATTTTGGGAGGAAAAATTATCATGGCAAAAGTTGTAGGTATAGATTTAGGAACGACAAACAGTTGTATAGCAGTACAGGAAGGCGATCAGACTACTATAATTCCAAATAATGAGGGCGCGCGGACGACTCCTTCTGTTGTTGCATTCACTAAAGAAGGTGAAAGACTCGTCGGACAGCTCGCAAAACGTCAAGCAATAGTAAACTCTGACAGAACTATAATATCAATTAAGCGCGAAATGGGCACGGACTACAGAGTTACTATAGACGGCAAAAAATATACTCCTCAAGAAATTAGCGCGATGATTTTACAGAAATTAAAACGTGACGCAGAAGATTATCTCGGTGAACCTGTTACTCAAGCAGTTATCACAGTTCCGGCGTATTTCACTGATGCACAGAGACAGGCAACTAAGGACGCTGGAGCAATTGCGGGACTTGAGGTCTTGAGAATCATTAACGAGCCTACTGCGGCATGTCTTGCTTACGGCGAAAATAAGAAAGATGAGCATAAAATTTTAGTATTTGACTTAGGCGGCGGCACGTTTGATGTTTCGATTCTTGATGTAGGTGAGGGCGTTTTTGAAGTTCTTGCTACTGCAGGCGATAACAGGCTCGGCGGCGATGACTGGGACAATAGAATCGTTGAATACATTGCTGAAAATTTCAAGAAATCAGAAGGCATTGACTTACATAATGACAATATGGCAATGCAGAGATTACGCGAGGCAGCGGAGAAGGCAAAAATTGAGCTTTCAAATATGACTGAGACAACTATATCATTGCCGTTTATTACAGCGAATCAGACTGGCCCGAAACACTTAGAAATGAAATTAACCCGCGCTAAATTTGAGGAAATGACGGCAGATTTACTTGACAGGACTATAAAGCCCACTCAACGCGCATTAGAGGACTCGGGACTCAAAGCAAGCGAAATCGATAAAATTTTGTTAGTCGGAGGCTCGACTCGTATGCCCATGGTACAGAAAAAAATCGTTGATTTACTAGGTAAGGAGCCGACAAAGGGAATTAACCCCGATGAATGTGTTGCGGCAGGTGCGGCGATTCAGGGTGCTATTCTCAAAGGAGATCACAAAGATATAGTGCTTGTTGACGTAACGCCTTTAACGCTTGGAATTGAGACTCTCGGCGGAGTCATGACAAAGATGATCGAGCGAAATACGGCCATCCCGGCGCAGCAAACTCAAGTTTTCACGACTGCAGCAGATAATCAGCCTCAAGTAGAAATCGCAGTCTTTCAGGGTGAACGTCCTATGGCGCAGGATAATGTAAAACTCGGACAATTTACGCTTGATGGAATAGCTCCGGCACCCCGCGGAATTCCTCAAATTGAAGTTACATTTAATATTGACACAAACGGGATTCTTAACGTCTCAGCTAAGGACAAAGGCACCGGCAAAGAACAAAAAATTACGATTCAATCGTCAAATCTTTCAAAGGATGATATTGAGAGAATGAAGAGAGACGCAGAAGCCCACGCCGATGAAGACGAGAAGAAACGCAGTTCCGCAGAAGCACGCAATGAGGCCGATGCAGCAGTATTCGGAGCAGAAAAATTAATTAACGATCTCGGCGACAAGATGACTCCTGAGGAGAAAGGCAGAGTCAATACGAAAATTGACGCTCTGAAAAAAGCAATCGAGTCAGGCAATGAAGCTAATATGAAGAGTGCAAAATCTGAACTTGACAAGACAATGCAGGAATTTGGAGCGAGACTCTATCAGCAAAACGCAGGAGCAGGCAATCCGGGCGCGAATTTCACGGGCAATCCCGGCACAAATACTTCAACTAATAACGATAATGATACAGTTGACGCTGAATTCAGCGATAAGAATTAATTTAAGCTAAAAAATTTGTTATTCCCTCTGGTAATCAAGCCGGAGGGAATTTTTTTGTGTTTATGCTGTAAAATATAGAAAACTTTCAAGTTTTTATTTTCAGGAGGGAATTATTTAATTGCACGGAAAAATTTTAATTGAAGCTGAAAAATTGCGTGACTCAATGGTCGAGGCTCTTACGCGTATATGCAAGATTCCCGCTGTATCACCTCAAAACGGCGGCACCGGCGAGTCAGCAAAAATTAACGAGCTAAGACTAATTATAGATTCACTTGGCCTCGATAAAGCGTCGCTAAAACTTGAATTTGTAGAAGATCCTACCAGCGTGAGACCTTCTTTATTTCTTGAATACCCCGGCAGAAAATCACAAAGAATTTGCATATTAACTCATGTTGATATAGTCCCTGAAGGTGATAGATCTTTATGGACTGTTGACCCTTTTAATCCGGTTATTAAAGGCTCAAGACTTTACGGGCGCGGAGTCAGCGATAACGGGAATTCTTTAATAGCGTCGTTATTTGCTCTGAAGGCATTAATAAATTCAGGCGTTGAACCTGAGTATACTATTTTGCTTGCTTTTGTTGCAGATGAGGAAATGGGCAGTCATTACGGGCTTGAAAAATTATTAGAGCGCGAAATTTTTAGACCTGATGATTTAGTTATAGTGCCTGACTCAGGAAATGACGCGGGCGATTTTATAGAGACTGCGGAGAAGGCAAGACTCGCACTTTCTTTCACTGTACTGGGTAAACAAGTACACGCCTCAATGCCTAACACTGGATTAAACGCGTGCAGAGTAGCAAATATGCTAGCTTATGAAGTCGACGAGGCATTAAATAAAACTTTCACGGAAAATGACAATAATTTTGACGTGCCATATTCAACTTTTGAGCCTACAAGAAGACTCGCAAATGTACCGAATATAAATACAGTGCCGGGGCGTGAAAGATTTGATTTTGACTGTAGGATATTGCCGAGCGTTAATCTTGATAAAGTTATTGCACTAGTTCAAAAAATTTGCGATGATATTTCACATAAAACAGGAGCAGCAATTAATCTAGAAATTTCACGAGAAGACGCGGCGACTCCTACAAGTTCAGACTCTAAAGTCGTAAAATTGCTAATGAAATCTATTCGTGAAGTCCTTAAAATTACGCCTAAAACGGGCGGAATCGGCGGAGGAACTTTTGCGGCACTGTTCAGACGTAAAAATATTCCTGCTGTTGTATGGAGTCAAGAATGCGACGGAGTCGCTCATATGCCCGACGAGTACACAGAAATAGAATATCTTGTGAATAATGCGAAAGTCTTTGCGCTCATGATGGCCGGAGATTAGAGGAAAAATTAATTTTTTTTGCGTGCTGGGAGGGGTTTTTTCTTTGTTACATTTTGCCAGAGTGATATATACTGCTCATGCAAAAATGAAGGGTAATCAACATCTAGGGGCGGCCTCTCCCATTTATAAATGTCATTTTTCCCAGTTAAATAACGCTTTATATTAGCGGGTGTGTCATCGTCGATTAATATAGCTTTATTAGATTCTCGCTGTGAGTCAAGAAATTCTCTGAAGCCGTCTAATTTCCCATTAGTATTTTGCCAAATATCAAAAGATTCGGGGCGTTCGACTTTTGCACCTGCTGCCATGAGTAAATAACCGCTTGAGCCTGATAAATCACAAAATGTAATATCTTTCAGGACTTGACCGACTAAAATCGAGCTTGATAATCTTGCTTGAAATTCCGCGAGTCTGCGTTGATAGTGTGAATAATTCTGCACGTCCCACTCTGATAGAGCCGTCAAAATTCTTTGTGCCACGAACGGAATAACTGAAGGATCTGACAACGAATTTATTTTTACAGGAAACGGCGAATATAAGCACTTAATCACGAAATTTTTATTATTGCTCTCATCAATGCCCGCCGACTTTAAATCATTTGAGTCAATCGCTATAATTTTCGAGTCTTTCTCAAGTTCACGCAAAATTTTCCCCTTTTCAGATAATACTAACTCGCCGCCGGAATTCCAGACTCTAAGCGGGATTATCTCAACTTCTGCACCGCCTATAAAATTAGCCAGCAGTGCCAGCCATGGATGAGTTACTGCAATACGCAATTTTTCATTCTCAACCGAATAGCTGACTCCGCCGGCAAATAATATAATCATAAATATAATTAATAATTTACGCGCCAAATCTGCTCCTCAAATCCTTTAGAATCAAATCAGCGACTTTTGCTTCTGCACCTTTTCGAGTCCTGTCTGACTCAACGTGTTCAAATCCGTACATTCTGAGTCTTACTTCAAAAGTTGGAGCATGTGAAGGCCCCTTTGTTGAGACTAATTCATATTTTGGCAATGGCATCCCACGAGCTTGCAGCCACATTTGAAGATTTAATTTAGGATCTGGCCCCGCGCCTTGTTCTTCTGAGTCACTCAAGAATAATTTTTTTATGACTCTTTCAGCTGAACCGACTCCGCCGTCAAGACACACAGCACCTAATAAAGCCTCTAAAGCATTCCCGCAAATTGATTTAGGTAATTCGCCCGTCTTCATTGCGTGGCCGTGCAATAATAAATAAGGAACTCTCAAAGCCTCAGCCCTGCGATAAAGTGAGTCGCTTTTCACTAATTCCGCGCGCATTCTTGTTAATTCGCCCTCGTTAGCGTCAGGGTACATCTTGAATAATGAACGAGCTATTACGAAACTCAACACAGAATCGCCCATAAATTCGAGTCTCTCATTGTTATACGGCAGTCCGTACTCATGAGCAAATGAAGAATGACACAAGGCCTCTTCTAACAACATTTTATCGTCAAAAGTATAGCCGAGCCCGTCTTCTAAAAAATTTATCTCGTGTTCGTCGAGTCTTTGTTTTTTACGTAATGCTTCTAAATCAAATTCATTCATTAAAGGCCATATCTCCCGAATGCTAAGACTCCATTATGACCGCCAAAGCCGAAACTATTTACAAGCAATCTATCAACTTTGCGATTTACGCCTGAACCTGTAGCAATATTTATATCGCATTCAGGATCTGGAGTCTCATAATTCAAAGTCGGATGTATAAATCCCTCTTCAATTGCCTGAAGTGATGCAATGACTTCAAGACCTCCCGCCGCTCCTAAACAATGGCCGATCATTGATTTAGTTGACGTAACAGTGATATTTTTTGCGTTCTCACCGAATACTTTATTAATCATTCCGGCCTCCATTTTGTCATTTAAGCCCGTTGATGTCCCATGAGCGTTAATATAATCGACTTGACTCGCGTCCCAGCCTGACATTTTTATAGCTTTGTTAGTAGCAAATGCCGCTCCTTTTGCTTCAGGATCAGGGGCTGTAATGTGTCCTGCGTCGCATGAAGTCCCATATCCCGTAAATTCTGCGTAAATATGCGCCCCTCGTGCTAATGCGTGTTCTAACTCTTCAAGAACTACAACGCCCGCACCTTCTCCCATTACAAAACCGTCTCGATTCTTATCAAACGGCCTGCTTGCGTGTTCGGGGTCGTCATTCTTAGTAGATAGTGCTTTCATTGACGCAAAACCGGCGATACTTATAGCTCGTAATGCCGCCTCAGTGCCTCCTGAAATAATTACGTCCGCATCGTCGCGAATAATAGCGTGATATGCTTCACCCATTGAGTGCAAAGAAGTGGCGCATGCTGTAACAACGCACAAATTAGGCCCCTTAGCTCCTAAGACAATAGCAACATAAGCCGTTGACATGTTACTAATCATCATGGGAATAAAATAGGGACTGACTCGCCGTGAACCTTTTTCAAGCATGACTCTAAAATTATTAAATGATGTCTCGATTCCGCCCTGACCAGTGCCAATATAAACGCCGAGTCTATATGGATCAATGCTCGTTAAATCAAGTCCGGAGTCTTCTACTGCGAGTTTTGCGGCTGCTACTGCAAATTGTATAGCTCTGTCTGATCTCTTTGCTTCCTTGCCCGGCATGTATAAAGACGGGTCAAAATTTTTTATTTCAGCTCCGAACGTAATCGGACAATCTCCTAATTCAAAAGTAGTTATCGGGCCGATTCCGTTTTTGCCTTCTTTGAGTGCCTGCCAGTAATCTTTTTTCCCGATTGCGATGGGACTAACTGGGCCTAAACCTGTAACAACTACTCTGCGTTTGCTCAAATAAAATCACACTCCTAAATTTAATAAATATATAATAAAACGGGGCAGGAAATAAGAATCCTTACCCCGCATTCAACAGCATAAATTAATTAGTCTTCTACACCGATTTTTTCAAGTGTATAATTCATTGCCTCACCTACTGAAGTAAGTTTTTCGGCATCCTCGTCGGGGATCTCAATATCAAATTCTTCTTCGATTCCCATTATAAGCTCAACTATATCAAGCGAGTCAGCTCCGAGATCTTCAACAAATGTTTTTTCAGGAGTTACCTGATCTGCTTCAACGTCAAGACGGTCAGAAACTATTGCGACCAATTTTGCGAGTACTTCATCTTTCTTCATAGTTATAAAATTCACCTCCTTAATATAATTCACCGTATATACATTAAATCATTGTCATGCCCCCGTCAACTGCTAGGACTTGACCTGTTATATATGAGCTGCTTTCACCTGCAAAGAAAATTACAGCTTTTGCTACTTCTTCCGGACTTCCCATTTTGCCAGCCGGTATAGTTTTGAGTATATCAGCTTTTATCTCAGGTTTCAAAATTTCCGTCATAGAAGTCTCAATAAATCCCGGTGCTATTGCATTTGCTGTGATACCTCGTGAGGCACATTCGCGGGCTATTGATTTTGTAAAGCCTATTATACCCGCCTTTGACGCTGAATAATTTGCCTGCCCCGCGTTACCAGTTAAGCCGACGACTGACGAAATATTTATTATTCTACCAAATTTATTTTTTGCCATGTCCCTGATAGCTGATTTTGTGCAGTTAAATACAGAATTTAAATTTGAGTTTATTACTTGCTGCCATTCTTCGGGCTTCATTCGCATTAAAAGATTATCGCGGGTTATTCCGGCATTGTTTACAAGTATGCTTACTGACTCATTAAAGAATGATTTTATAGATTTAAACATTTCTTCAGCTTGATTATAATCGCTTACATCAGCTTGGAAAATTTCGCATTTACGGCCAAGATTAATTATTTCGTCCTTAACATTTTTAGCAGAGTCAAGGCTCTTACTGCAATTTATAGCAACGTCAAAATTATTTTTAGCGAGTTCGATTGCTATAGCCCTGCCGATCCCCCTTGATGCTCCTGTTACTAACGCCAGCAAATTATTTCACCTCCATAAAATTTATAGTGATTCCCGAATTTTTTCGAGCTTTTCAGGAGTCCCGCCTGATAAAATATTTGCGCCCTTCTTGCATTTCTTGATTAGTCCTGAAATGACTTCACCCGCGCCGAGTTCTACAAATAATTCAACCCCTAAATTATCAGACATATATAAAACGCTTTCTTCCCATAAGACTGGGCTAAAAGTTTGCTTATATAAAAGCTCTCTGATTATATCAGGATTCTTGACGGGCTGCGCGTTGAAATTCGCAATAATATCAAAATTTGCCTCATTCCATGAAATTTTTCCAAATTCGAGTCTTAATTTTTCAGCCGCTGATTTCATGTATTTACTGTGAAAGGGTGCGCTGACACTCAATTTTACAGCTCGTTTTGCTCCGAAATTTTTTGCTTGAGTTATTGCCTTGTCTATATATTCACTTAAGCCGGAAATTACTATTTGACCGGGGGAATTAAAATTTGCCGGTGAGATTTCGCCGTCGGGTGCGATTGATTCACATAAATTTTTAACGTCTTCAGCCTTTGCGCCGAGTAATGCCGCCATTGAGCCGACTCCTTCAGGTACAGCCTCCTGCATAAACGCGCCTCGATCACGCACGAGTCTTACTGAATCAGCAAATTTTACCACTCCTGCAGCTGTCAACGCCGTGTATTCTCCTAAACTATGACCAGCAGCACAGACGGGATTAATATTTGCGCCTAACTCATTTTTTAACGCACTCAAAGCAGCAAGACTCACAGTCATAATTGCGGGCTGGGCATTACGAGTCAAAGTTAATTCACTCTCTGAACCAAATGAAAAGATAAAGAGTCATCGGCCTCCGCAAAAATTTCACGAGCTGATTTAAACGAGTCATATAATTCGCGTCCCATTCCTACAGATTGAGAGCCTTGACCGGGGAAGCATAAAGAGTATTTCATTTCTTCACGTCTCCTAGATTCTGCAAAATTTTTTCAGCGTCACTAAACATATTTTCTATAATAGTTTTTGCGGGCAAAATATCATTAATCATCGCGGCACTTTGACCGGACATTAACGAGCCCCATTCTGTATCACCGTCAACGACTGCGGCGCGTAATTTTCCAGTTCCTAGGGCCTCAATTTCTGACGCGGGGGCATTCTCTGACTCGAGTCTCTCAAATTCTGCTGTTAATTTATTGCGTAAACATCTCACAGGATGCCCGAGGCTTTGACCCGTTATAGCTGTGCTTCTGTCTCTAGCGTCAATTACTGCCTGTTTATAATTCGCGTGAACTGTGCACTCATCACAGCAAATAAAACGAGTCCCGACCTGCACGCCCTCAGCACCTAACGCAAAAGCAGCAACAACCCCGCGCCCATCTGCGACTCCTCCAGCGCAAATAACGGGAATTTTTACAGCTTGAGAAATTTGCGGAGTCAATACCATTGAAGTAAGCTCGCCGATATGTCCGCCGGCCTCCATTCCTTCAGCTACAACAGCATCAGCCCCCTGACGTTCGACTCTTTTTGCTTGAGCCACTGACGCAATAACAGGAATTACAACCGTACCAAGCGGCTTTAAACGTTCTAAAACCTTCCCGGGACTTCCTGCACCTGTAGTAACAACGGGGACTCTCTGAGCGGCTGCAACTTCTAAAGCGTCATTTGCAGTCGGGGACATCAACATAATATTTAAACCGAACGGCTTATTATCATGAATTAAACTTTTTGCTCTGATAATTTCTTTCTCTAGGATTTCAGGCGGGGTATTAGCTGCGGCAATGATTCCGAGTCCTCCTCCGTTGCTGACTGCTGCGGCGAGATCTGCGTTTGCTACCCATGCCATTCCGCCTTGTATAATTGGATATTTTGTGCCTAAAATTTTGCAGACACGATTATTTTCTCTCAGTAGCATTTATTTCACCTCCGAAATATTTATTTCATTGCTTATTAACTCTGCGGCGTTCTCGTTTATAAAATTTCTTGCTGCTGATATTGCGCTGAAAACAGCAGGCGATTTTGAACGGCCATGAGCTTTTATTACTGCACCTTTTACGCCTAACAAAGCCGAACCGCCATATTTCTCGTAATTAAATCTTGACCATAATTTTTTAACAACAGGAGCTAATAATAACATGCCTGATTTTGCTATTAGAGATTGACTCACTTCTTCAGTTAATAAATCTTTTAGAGCCTTCATTATGCCTTCTCCGAGTTTGAGCGCGATATTTCCTGTAAAGCCGTCGCAAACAATTACATCTGCACAGCCTCTTACTATGTCATTGCCTTCAATATAGCCCTGAAAGTTTAAATTTTTTTTCTGTAAAATTAACTCTCTTGCGCCTAAGACTGTATCATCGCCCTTGATTTCTTCAGTCCCGTTTGAAAGCAATTTTATATCAGGATTTGAGACTCCTAAAATTTTATGTGAGTAAATATTGCCCATTAGTGCGAATTGTAAAAGATTTTCAGGTTTACATCTGACAGTAGCTCCCACGTCTAGCATGAATGAAATTTTTTCAACTGAAGGAATCGGAACACCTAAAGCGGGTCTATCAATGCCGGGCAATCTTCCTACAACTAAGACTCCGCCTGAAACTATTGCGCCCGTACTTCCTGCACTGACACATCCTTGAGCATCGCCGCTTTTTACCATTTCCATAGCGACTCTCATGCTTGAGTCTTTCTTTTTCCTGATTGCGTTTGCTGGGTGTTCGTCGGGATCTATTATTTCGCTGGCTTGCTGAATATGAATTCTTGAATGAGGCTCAAGACAGGATTTAATTTTTTCAGTGTTACCAGTTAAAATTATTTCAATGTCTTGAAACTCTTTACAGGCTTTAACGGCTCCGGCGCAAATTTCTGCGGGTGCGTTGTCTCCTCCCATTGCGTCAACTGCGATTGTAATATTACTCAATTTATTTCTCACCTTCTTTTATTTAAGATTTCGGAATTTCTACGATAAAGCGACCTACAAAAATTTCTTTATCGCCGACTTTTGTTCTTACACTTACAATTTTTTTGCCTTCGTGATTGACTCCGACTTTTGCCCGAGCGACTAAAATATCACCGACTTTAGCATGTCCCTTGTATTCGCCCCGCATTGAGTCAATTATGACATTTGCCGTCTGAATAACTGCCAGAGCTATAGAGCTAGCTTGTGAATAAATATAATTGTCGCTGATAATATCCGTGAATTTTACGGCCATTTCGCGCGCTGTCTTGAGAACTGATAAAGCCCATTTGTTAGGCTCAAGCTCGAGAAGTTCGCCGATTACTTCACCGGGATTGAGGGACTGCAATTTATTTATAGCGTTTTCTGCCATTGTCTTAATGCGCTCACGAAGTTCAGGCACTCCCATTAATGCACGGTCAAGACGGACAGTACTGACACTGACATTTAGACTTGAAGCTATTTCGCTGTCTGTAGCCATGGGATTAGATTTGATTAACTCCGCGAGTTTACCCTGCCTTGCTTGGCGGTCGTGTTTATAATTTAGCACCTGATAATAATACCTCGTTATAAAATAAATTTTTGCAAAGTATATTTGTTGTTAATTAATTAGTCAAGTTATAATATCCCGCGAAAAATTTTTATTTTATGGAGGTCTATTCATGTTTAAATTTTATATTAAATTTTTTGCTGTAATCGCGGCGATTTTATTAATTTCGTCGTGTTCATTTGCTGAAGATAGCAAAGATTTTTACGCTAAAGAGATTGACGACGTAATTTTTTCGCGAATTAAGGGCAAATCCTACAAAGATAACTGCACAGTCCCATTAAGCGAATTAAGATATTTACACGTTTTGCACGTGGGCTTTGACGGTGAGACTCACGAGGGCGAAATAATTTGTAATGTCTCAATAGCTGATGATTTGCTTGACATCTTCAAAAAATTATACGACGCAAAATATCAAATCGAAAAAATTAAACTCGTTGACGAGTATAACGCCGATGATGAGTCTTCAATGAGAGATAATAACTCTTCATGCTTTAATTTCAGGTTCATATCTCACACTACAAAAGTTTCAAAGCATGGGCGTGGCGTGGCAATTGATATTAATACGCTTTATAATCCCTGCGTGAAAGTAGTAGACGGGCAATATTTTATTGAGCCAGCAACTGCTGGAGATTATATTGACAGGACAAAAGACTTCCCGCACAAAATCGACGAGAATGATTTATGCTATAAACTTTTCACTGAACACGGATTTGAATGGGGCGGCCACTGGAAGAGCTTAAAAGATTATCAACATTTCGAGAAATAGGAGCTAACAAAATGAGCAGCAAGCATAAAAATATAATCGAAAAGTTTAAATTAATGATTAACACGAATGATTACGCACTTGCTGAAGAGTTAATTTCAAGTGATGCAGTTTTCCAGAGTCTTACTTCTCCCGAAATTTTACACGGCGGAAAAGGTTATTTGTCAGTCGTTGAATTTATGCGTAAAAGTTTCTCAGACGTTCACTGGGATATAGAGGACATTGCCGCAGAAGACAAAAAAATTGCTGTGAGCTGGATATGTTCAGGGACTCACGACGGTGATTTTATGGGAATCTCCCCGACTGGTAAAAAATTTTCGTTCAGGTGCATGAATTTTTACTATTTGAATGACGATGACAAAATCATTAAAGATGTAGCAGCTCAGGGAATAGCGGGACTTTTTGAGTCACTAGGTCTGAAAATGTGAAAAAAAAGCCGGGTTCTTATGGGAGAAAGCCCGGCTAATTTTATAATTTGCTATTCAACTTCAACGAGTATTAAAGGCTCATAAATCACTCCTTCACGAAGCCACGGAGATACTATTATTAAATGACTTTCAGGCACTGTAAAAATTTCTTGGCCGGTCTCGTCATAAAAATCTGCTATTTCAT
>CAJOEQ010000027.1 GCA_905233515.1 uncultured Synergistales bacterium | reverse complement strand
TCTTTCAGAAAGAAGAAGGACATTTACCAGATACGCCCGAAAATAGAAAACTGTTAGAGGATCTTGCAAATGATGAGTCAAAATATTTAGGCATTGATAAATGGGGAAATTCATGGAACGCTGTAACGTTGCCGGATGGTTCGCAATTATGGGTACGTTATCGCAATGGCGTTATTACTGATGGCGGAAAAAATAAAACTCCAATACCTTGGAATCCTGAGACTGGATTATGCAATCCCGATAAACCTAAGCAGAAGAAGAAAAAATCTAAATCTGCACGGAACGCGGCGCACGAGGTATATAATTATTACAAGAATCCATTTTTATCGTAAGGAGGAGAATTTATTATGTATATGAATCAATTTGAGTTATTCAGCCTTATATTTTTTGCGGTTGATGCAGTATGGGACAAAACAAAATCAGAGGATTTAGTACAGTTTTTAAGCGATACAGATCCATTTTTATGGCTTGAGGTATGTTCAGCAGATCCGGCTAATTTTATTGAATTTTGTGAGAGATACCCGCAGAAAACTATCGCACTTGAAGACAGTTATAAAATTGCCTGCGACTATATAAATTTTCTCCCGACCGAATATGAATCAGTATATGACGCTGTACCTGAGGCATTTTACCAGACCGACGAGAAAACTTGGCTGAAAACCGCAAAAAAGTATCTCTCTAAACCTCATAAAAAATAAATTATTCCCCGAGTTTTCACAGATTCGGGGATTTCTTTAATTTTATTTCTTATGCTTAAATGCATGCTTCAATAAATGCCACTCTTCAAATTTTAGAATCACAGCCGCCGCAAAATAACTCACTGCACAAAACGCAATCACCCCTAAGCACCATAAAGCACGAATATATAATCTTGAATCAGGCTCATAGCTCCATATAAATTTATAAATAAACACAGCAAGAGACGCTATTAATAACGAGATAATATATTTTGCTAAAATTTTCCTGTCAATTATTCCCAGTGAACGGCCTAATTTTTTGCGCACGTAATAAAGTCCTAACAGCCCCGATAATGTAAACGCAATTCCCGGAGCAAGAGCGAGTCCGTTATATCCCATCGGATAAATTAATATCAGTGATAAAATTGTCGTAGAAATTACGCTGAATCCCGTAACTTTGAAGGCCTCACGAGGCATTGAAAGCGCGTATAAAGCTCTCATTACAACCGTCGAACAGGCAATCCCCGGCAAACCCAGCATACTCAAAGCTAAACACGAAGAAGTAGCCGCCCATGCCCAGTTATTAAATTCGCCCCGCACAAAAACAATATGCACGAATTCACGAGAAATTAATATTACACCCAGTGATGCAGGCAATACTACAAATAATGCAAATCTGATAGCTTGTTTTAAAGTGTCAATAAATTCACCGTCATTACTTGCTCGCGATAATTGAGGTAACACAGCCTGCGAAATCGCTATAACAAATAATCCTAATGGTAATTGCAAAATTCGATTTGAATAATTTAATACTGATATGCTGCCTTCTTGTAAGAAAGATCCAAGCATACGGCTTATAACTGGGTTGACTTGATTTAGTGAGAGTCCAGCAGCATAGGGCAAAAATAATTTCATGATTCGTCTTAAATCAGGATCTGCAAAATCCGGCCTCGTTGGATATAATACAGCTTTCATCTTGAATCCCCATAGCCATTGAGTCATAAAATGTGCAAAGCCTCCGCATAAAACAGACAAAGCAAGCCCGTAAACTCCGAAATACCCCGCAAAAAAAGGAGCTGTAATAATAAACACTAAATTGCTGAATGCAGGAGATAAAGCAGGAATAAAGAATGAACCCATGCTGTTAAGTTCGCCCATTGTTAGAGCCTCAAGTGAAATAAATATCAAAAATGGGAACATCCACCGAGTCAAACCTGCTGCGAGTGCGTGATTTTCTGCGTCAAATCCAGGAGCCATTATGTTAACAAGCCAAGATGCCCCGAAAACTCCGAGAATTACTATAAAACTTGTAGCAAATAATAAAACTGTCATAGTTCCACGTGCTAGAGTTAATGCTTTCTCACGACTCTTTGTTAATGCCTGAGAAAATACCGGAACAAATGCCGCCGATAATGCACCTTCTGCGAGTAATTGCCGCGCCAAATTCGAAAGTGTATACGCTACATTAAATGCGTCCATACTGCGACTCGCTCCGAAATATGCAGCTATTAAGATTTCTCGTGCAAGTCCTAAAATCCGGCTTAATAACGTCCCGGCCATCATTTTTACTGCGTGTTTTATCATTGAAGGCGATTGCAAAATTTTATTCTCCCCTTAAAAATTTTTATGTGCTGCTCACCGTCGCTAAAGTATAAGCATATTTTACAATTGCTCCCGAATCTCTGCACACTTCAGCCAAACGCAATAAAGTTATACCAGTCGTGCAGACATCATCAACAAGAGCAATTCTTAACCCGTCAAGATTTCCAGTTATCATAAATGAATCTTTTGCGAGTTTTGCCCGTTCTTGAGCGTTCATTCCTGCACGTGTTGCAACTTCACGAGACCAGCACGCACAATCTAAAATTTTTATATTCCATGAGTCAGCAAGTCCCCGCGCTAGTTCATAGGCTTGATTATATTTTCTTGAGCTGTTCAGGTGTAAAGGTACTGGCAATAAATAATCTATATCATCAGGACGAGTCAAAAATTCCCCCATTGCGCGGCCAATCGGACGACATAAAGATTTTAAGCCTGAATACTTGAATGCTAGAATAATTTTATTTATGTCAGTATGATAATATGCAGCTGAATAAATTATCAACGAGTCTAATTCTTTCATGATTTCTGACTCCCAGAAAAGAGACTCAATGCATGAATCACAAATAAATATACCAGGCCGGCCACATACAGGACAATTTATAGGCCATAAAAAATGTAATAGAATTCTAAATAAATTCTTCGCGCGCAATCTGTACAAGTTCGTCGCACCTGTTATTAATTTCGTCGTCGGCATGACCTTTTACCCAGTGCCATTTAATTTTATGAGTCCGAGTCAATTTTATTAATTCCTGCCATAAATCTTGATTCAAAACTTGGCCGCCCGTTGAAGTCCGCCAATTATTTTTTTGCCAATTTTTAAGCCAGCCTTTATTAAATGCATTATGCAAATAACTCGAGTCAGTATGCAAATCTACTTCACATGAAAATTTTAAAGCCTTCAATGCCTTAATCGCTGCTAATAATTCCATTCTGTTATTTGTAGTATTAGGCTCTGCTCCGTAGATTTCAAGTTTTTTATCATGTTCAGGCGAATATAAGACAGCCGCCCACCCTCCGAGTCCCGGATTAGGGGCTGCTCCTCCGTCTGTGTAAATTATAACGTGCGGCATAAAAGATTACTCCTCGAATAAAATATTGATGATTACCGGCCCTTCTGTGTAAATATCACGTGAAGCAATTGCATTAATAATAACCGGGCTTGTTATCTTGTTCAGAGCGTCAACAGCTGCAAAAAACGCCTCACCGTCAAGAGTTCCTACATTGTTTGAAGAAGGTTCGGGCAAAATCCCGTCTTTAATTGCTTTATTGCGTAATTCTCTCAAGAAAATATGTAGAATTTCTTCGGCTGTATTCGTGTTCGATTCGTCATTCATGAAAAATTTGCGGTAAACCGGCGTGCCTTCAGGATAAATTATTAAACTCGTGCCGGACTCATAACGAACTAAAATTTTTGAATTCTCACCGGTTGTGTAATTTTCGACTGATAAAGCCCTCACGTATTGCCGAATGTCTGAACTTGCAAGCGAAATAATTAATTTTGCCTCTTCCACTGAGTCAAATTCTAGTTTAACATCCCGCAATTGAGTAAATGACTCGTTTGATATTCTTTCAAGAACGTTTAATCTTACAGCGCGTTTTAATTCATTCAAGCCGTCTACAATTTCGCTGTAAGTTAATCCCGGCTCAAAAGCTGTCTGACCAAGTAATAAATTTGCATTCAAAGCAACCGACTCACTTTTGAGTGATTTTATTTCGCGTTTCAAATTTTCTGATTCCTCGCGCAAGACTCTTAATGAGGCCTCTAATTCGTTTTTCTGCTGTTCGAGTATAATAGCCTCGTTTTTCATTGAGTCAAGCTCAAATCCCGTCAAATCCAAACTTGCGGACGCTTCAGCAAGACTCACTCTCATTTGTGTAGCGTTCTCTTCACTTCGAGTTAACTGGAATTGCAAATTATATAATTGCTGACGTAATACATTCATTCCGAAAAATGCCGTCCTGACATCTCGCGAAATAAATGACGTTATTGTCAAGATTCCTACTGCTATTAAGCCGCCTGTTAAAGCCGTAATTAATTGACTCGTTCTCTTAGGTCTGAGTCCAAATAGTGAGATCCTTTTTTTCCCGTATTTAGAGCCGACCGAGTCACCCAGCACTGAAAGAATCGCCGAGCCAATAACAAGCGAGAAAATTAACAGCCAGTTAGTATTATTTAAGAATGCTGACAAAAATTTTTCACCTCTTGAGTCTCAAAAACGGCTCAAGCTCAGACACTAAGACAGCTACGAAAATCAATATACAGCCGATTAACGCCCTGAAAGTAATTGACTCTCCTAAAAAAATTATGCTGCTCACGAGTCCGAAAACTGACTCAAGACTCATTATAATAGTAGCGTGACTAGGTTCTGCATATTTCTGCGCGCAAATCTGAAGCATATAACAACCGAATGTGCAAAAAGTAATCGTGTATAGAATTTCGGGTAAACTCTCAAGATTTATAATTTCCGTGCGAGTCTCGAATATAAGCGAGCTAACAAAAGCAAATCCAGCTAAAGTAATGAACTCTGCAAAACTTAAAACTATGGGATCGCAGTTTTTCGTGTAATTACTTATTGCTATGACCTGAATCGCAAATGTAAAAGCGCATATAACTGTCAATAAATCGCCTATATAATAAGAGCCTGAAATATTCTCATCACCCATTAATAAATACATGCCGAGAACGCATAAAACAGCCGCGCAAATCGTCAGCCAGCCCGGGAAGATTTTCCGCAATGCCCATATCATAAGCGGTGTCATCAACACATAAATTGCTGAAATAAAAGCAGACCGCCCGCCGCCGATATAATTCAATCCGATTGTCTGAGACATTAACGCAAAAAATAATAATGCACCGATTATGAAGCCGCTTTTAAAATCATGTTTGAAAGATTTATTTATTCTCCTGTGAAAGAATATATATACAAGAATAGACGCAGGCGCAAATCTCAAGAATAACAGCCAGCAAGCAGGATAAAAGCCGACTAAAATTTTCATCCATACAAAGCTGACTCCCCAGAAAAATGCACAGTAGAATAACGCTAAATCAGCTAAAAGAGTCATTTATTTAATTCTCCTAGCTTCAAGATAATATCTTTTTTCCTGCGCATGACCCATTGAGAAAGTTTTACGCGGTAAGACTCCATTTTCAGAAATTACCCGGAAAAATTCACGCTTGGCCGCCTCGTCAAATTTAGGAAGTTCAAAGCCTATATTATTAGCCTCACTTGATAAATTTTTCAACGCCTCTAAATCGTGAATATAATCAATTAATAAATTTTCCTCGTCTAAGAATTTTTGCAGGACTATCAAAGCCGACGCACCTAAATTTTTATTTATGTGAATGACTCCGGATTTATTAGCACAATAAAAATTAATCGGCCAAGAGTCTTTTATATTTTCCGTGCAGATTTCGCGCTTGATTGAGTCAATGAACTCATCAGGATTTATATTTTTCACTAGTCTGTGTATAGGCTCAAATTTTATAGCGTCATCGTGCAAATTCTCAAGTTCTACCATTGCATAGCGTGAAGGGTGCATTCTGTCATTAATTGACTCGTAACATGCTTTTGCGGCTGCTAGAGAGTGATTCCCGTCTCCTACTGCGAAAACTAACGATAATTCTTGTCTCTTACGCTTTATATATGCCGACATTCTTGTATTAAATGCCCTCGCGTGATCCCCGTTTACAAGCCAGCCTTTAATATTCCCGCCGCCTAACATTAAATCAAAATCGTATAATTTTCTCATGCTGTGCTTTGATATTGTCAACGGCTCAATTAAATTTTTTTTCTCATCATCGCATAATAATATTACATGTGATAATTCAATCGGGGCATTTTCTCGGACTTTTTTGCGGGGGGGGATTCTTTCTTTTACTGTGCCTTCTGTAGCTCGTATTAAAGAAGTTGAGTCAGGTTTATAGTCATATTCTTCAAGGTCGATAACTCCGACGACTCCGCGCCGTGTTGAGCCGTCAAGTAATTTGCGTTCGACGTAAATATATGAATTTCTGTAGAGTTTAAATAATTCTTTGCGTAAATAGTCATCCATTGCAGAATTTATCTGTAAAATTTTTGTGTCGTCTGACTCGTTTAATAACGCCTCAGGCAGAATCAGATTATATGCAGAAGGAGAGTCGCCCGCGATTTCTTTCACGTTGTCCCAGTAATCAGGCTGTGAAGTAAACTGATCGCAAGCTATAACTGCCCATTTTGATAAATCTTTAACATCAGGCAGCATGATGTGTGAAGCTCTGAATATAATTCGTCATTCCTTTCGAGATATTTATTTGCGCTAATTTTATTTGTCAAGAGAGAATTTAACAATGCTGTAATATGCTGAAAAATTTTTGTGATAAAATCTCTGCAATGAGTTTTTAGACTTCATAAGAGAGAAAAATTTTACTAATACATTTACTAATACAAAAAGTTAATATAATTTAAGAATTAGCAAGCATTTACAGAGGAAAATTTTTTGTTAAGAATGCAATTTTTTATCGCTAATTTTACAGTAAATTAATTGCTTGTGTGTGCTTTATGAGCGTTAAAATTTTTTTATCGTTCGTGCAGATTTATGCAAGTTTATGAAGTGAAGTGCTGGACTCACTTTTCACGAGAAATAAATTTTTTATAGTCTCTTGAAAATATATCGCTAAATTTTGCGCAAGTTCTCTCATAAAATGCTATAATCGATAAAAATTTTTATTTTTCTATCACGGAGCATTCTTTAAACATGAATAATAATAAATTTGACTCTCGCAAAGCAATAATAACAGGTGCAGGCGTAATAATTTTCTTGCTGGCTGGCGTGCTTACAATGTTTATGACTTCTGATAATAATAACAAGCCTGAAAAAATACCCGTTCAATCTCAACAAGTTAATAATCAAGTCAATCAAGAAAATAATAAACCTGAAAATTTAGAGACTCCCGCAAATAATAATAAGCAAGAAATAATAAAACAAGAAATAAAATCAGATTACTTCATTTATGTTACAGGAGCAGTAAAGAAGCCGGGCGTTTATAAACTTTCAGATGACTCGCGAATCTTTCAAGCAATTGACGCGGCAGGGGGATTTACTTCAAAAGCTGATCAGACATCTATAAATCTTGCTGAACGTTTAATGGACGGGATGCACATTCATATAGCGCAAAAAGGAGCGGCACAAAAAACTCCGACTCAACCTCAGCAATTAATAAGAATTCCCGGCGTTCAAGAAAATAATATAATCAAGTTACAGCCCGTTCAAGTCTCACAAGTAAATAAACAAGCAAATAACGCAAATAATAATAATAATCTCGTCGACGTAAATAATGCGACAGTTGAAGAGCTGCAAAAATTAAACGGTATCGGCCCCGCACTCGCTAAAAGAATAATAGAATACAGGCAATCACACGGAAAATTCACAAAGCCTGATGACTTAATACAAGTTAAAGGAATCGGCCCGGCCAAGCTCAAAAAAATGAAGGATCAAATTTTAATACGTTGAGCAATATATAAAATGGAAGTATTAAGACGCGCTCCCATGCTGGGAATTCTTGCGAGTTTGGTATCAGGTCTTGCACTGTATGACAAAATAGGCGGCTTTGCATTTATTCTCGCAGTCCCGTTAATTTATTCGGCTGTAATGTTTTTATCGTATGAGCTTTCTTTGATTGGTGCACCTATTGCACTTTTTTATGCAGTGATGACATTAAAAAGGAATGGATATATACCTGTGGTTGTTTCTCCGAATGATGGAGAATTAAGAGAATGGTATGTAAATTGCAACATTCCTGTCATTATCGATGAGATGTTGGAGTTTTCTGCCCTTGCCGATATAGATTATTT
>CAJOEQ010000026.1 GCA_905233515.1 uncultured Synergistales bacterium | reverse complement strand
AAATAATTTATCTAGTTCAGAGACAGTATTTTTTCGATTACGAATTATTTATATCAGCTCCAATTTTGCTTACATTGACATAGATATTTTACGCCATATATTATTAATCCGCAAAATCACTTATTGAAAAATTTTCGCTCTGTCTTAAAATCTTTCGTCAGTAAAAGTGAAATAATTTTTGAGGGAGTGAACACACATGAATAACAACGAAAAATTAACGCGCAAGAGTCAAGAAGCTCTACAACAAGCAAGCGCAATAGCATCAGAATATAATCATCAACAAGTAGATATAGAACATTTATTAGCAGCACTATTAAAAGATTCAGAAGGATTAATTAATCAATTATTAAGACGTATGAGCATAGATATAAACTCGCTGGCAAAATCTGTTGACGATGAATTATCTAAATTGCCTCGTGTTACAGGTTCAGGCGTTGAACAGGGCAGAATTTATATAACTCAAAGACTCGACCGTTTATTAAATCGTGCTGAAGAACGCGCTAAATCTCTTAAGGACGAATATATTTCAGTCGAACATTTATTTTTAGCGATGTTAAACGAGGGCAATAACACGCCATTTGGACTCAATGAAGAAAAATTTTTGAAGACTCTTAACCAAGTAAGAGGCTCTCAAAGAGTTCAAAGCGCAGACCCTGAAGCTACTTATCAGGCACTAGAGAAATACGGGCGTGATTTGGTAGACGCTGCTAAAAATGGCAAATTAGACCCAGTAATCGGACGTGATGACGAAATAAGACGAGTTATTAGAATCCTTTCACGCAAAACAAAAAATAATCCCGTCTTAATCGGCGATCCCGGAGTCGGTAAAACTGCAATTGTTGAAGGACTCGCACAAAGAATCGTACGCGGTGATGTTCCAGAAGGACTCAAGGACAGAACAGTTTTTGCTCTTGATATGGGATCATTAATTGCAGGTGCTAAGTACAGAGGCGAATTTGAAGAGAGACTCAAGGCCGTATTAAATGAAATTAAGAACTCAGACGGGCGAATTATTTTATTTATTGATGAGCTTCATACTATAGTCGGTGCAGGTTCAGCAGAAGGAGCAGTCGATGCCGGAAATATGCTTAAACCCATGCTCGCACGAGGTGAATTACACTGCATAGGCGCGACAACTGTAGACGAATATAGAAAATATATCGAGAAAGATGCAGCATTAGCGAGAAGATTTCAGCCCGTTGACGTTGAACAGCCTTCAGTTGAGGATACTATTTCGATTTTGCGGGGGATTCGTGAAAAATTGCAAGTCCATCACGGAGTCGTAATTCGTGATAATGCCTTAGTGAGTGCCGCTGTCTTGTCAAATCGTTATATAACTAATAGATTTTTGCCCGATAAAGCTATTGATTTAGTTGATGAGGCCTGCGCTATGTTACGCACTGAAATTGACTCACAGCCTACTGAATTAGATAATGCCTCGCGAAAAGTTATGCAGTTAGAAATCGAGGAGACAGCCTTAAAACATGAGACAGATGACGCTTCAAAAGAAAGACTCGAGAAATTACAGCAGGAATTACAGGAGGCAAGAGAACAAGCTGACACTTTACGCGCAAAATATGAGTCCGAGAAAAAAGCAATTTCCGGAATTCGTGATTTACGCTCACAGATCGAAAACGTTAAATCAGAAATCGAACGCGCCGAACGTGAATATAATTTGAATAAAGCCGCAGAATTACGTTATGGCAAATTGCGCGAGTTAGAAGACTCGTTAAAAGCTGCTGAGAAAGTTAAGGCCGAGTCAGACTCAGACACTAAGAAATTATTACGTGAAGAAGTTACAGAAGACGAGATTGCCGACATTGTAAGCCGCTGGACTGGAATCCCCGTTACAAGATTATTAGAAGGTGAACGCGAGAAATTATTAAAACTTGATGAGATTTTGCATAAAAGAGTCGTCGGTCAAGATGAGGCAGTACAGCTCGTTGCTGATGCAGTGTTACGCGCTAGAAGTGGAATCAAGGATCCTAAACGCCCAATCGGTTCATTTATATTTTTAGGGCCCACCGGAGTCGGCAAAACTGAGCTTGCAAGGACTCTAGCTGAGGCACTTTTTGACAGTGAAGAAAACATGATTAGAATCGACATGAGCGAATACATGGAAAAACATTCTGTCTCGCGCTTAGTAGGAGCTCCCCCCGGTTATGTCGGCTACGATGAGGGCGGACAATTAACTGAAGCAGTGAGAAGGCGGCCATATAGCGTAATTTTATTTGACGAGATCGAGAAAGCTCATCCGGACGTGTTTAATATTTTGCTGCAGGTTTTAGACGACGGCAGAATAACGGACTCACACGGCCATTTAGTGGATTTCAAGAATACAGTCATAATCATGACAAGTAATATAGGCTCGCAAATTTTGCTTGATAATATAGTCGGCGGTGTTATTTCACTGACTGCACGCGATGAAGTTATGCAGGCTCTACGTGAACACTTCAGGCCGGAATTCTTGAATCGTGTTGATGATATAGTTTTCTTTAAGCCTTTGACTGAAGACGAAGTAAAATCAATCGTGAAAATTTTGCTTTCTCGCTTATCTGAGAGACTTTCAGAGCGTCAAATCGAGTTAAATTTTTCAGATTCTGCATTGGCCTTTATTGCTTCAGCCGGTTATGATCCAGTTTACGGCGCAAGACCTTTAAAGCGATATATCACTCACAATGTAGAAACTAAATTAGCGCGTGCATTAATTGCGGGCGGAATTCGCGAGAAGACTCGAGTCAATATTGACGTTAAGGCCGGAGAATTAGTTTTCTCGTTTGAATAAATAAATAAATTATTTCATGGGAGGCGCGAGTCTCCCTTTTTTTATGAATCATTGCATTTACTGACTCCATCACGCTATAACACTTACAAAAAAATTTTTATGTTATAATCCATCGTTATCAAGCTAGGCATAAATTCAGGAGGAAAATTTTTTATGACTCATAATAGGCTGCTTCACGTTATTGAACAAGAAACTCATGGCCGAAGTTGCAATTTATCATCTGATGAAGAATCCCCGCAAATGATCAACTCTAACTCCTTCAGTGTCTGGGAGAAGATGGCCGAATCACAAATTAATAATAAATATATAAATCTTAGTTCTTTGTACTTAGAAATATCAGGCGAGCAAATTCTAAATTATTTCATTGATGGCACTAAAAGTGTTTACAAAATCGATGAATTTATTTACTCGCAAAATATTTATCCCATTATGGCTGGTCAGATCGGGGCGGTTTGCTGTAAAAGAGTCAATGACAATTTATCACGGTTTATGTCTAAGCATGAAATTATTATAGTTTTGCCGGATGTAGCAATTGCGAATCGCGTTGACAAAAAAATATTTATTCAGGCACTCACTAAAAAATTAAATGACTCGCTAGCAAGTTTGAATCAAAATTTTAGCATTTCAGCTGTATTAAAATACTCAACTGCAAAAAGTTCTAATTTAAGCCAGAATCTTGAGAGCAGAGGCCGCACAAAAATAGAAGCTCGGACTATGAGCTACGAAATCAAGCTGACTGAGTATTTATCCCAGAAAAAATTATTAAATCACAAGAATTATTTAATCAAGAGCGGCTCACTTGAATATATATTCACGAAAAATTTAAATTTAAATAATTATCGTTATGTAATCGGAATAGTTAAAAATTTCAGGCCCGAATCCTGCATAAATCCTAGCGGCTCACGTGATTCAAGCTATATTGCTGAATTGCCGTTATATCACAGGACTCAAGCTGCAATCTTCACAAGTTCCCAAAAATTAGGCTCGCGAAAAATGGCTGTCTGGTACTTGAGACTTCACGATAAAAGGCGCACAAATTCAGCATTTGACGGAGTAATAAAACTTGAAAGACTCTTAGCAGATAATGACGAAATTATTAACAGCAGCGAATTAAATAAAATAAGTGCTTATATTCTTAACGAACGCAGCCCGGTACAATACGCAAAAAATTCCAAGTGGGCAAGCGATATTTACCCAGTATACTTAACTGAACGATTCGCAAAATCAAAATATATCAGCAAAGAAAGTTTCTTACACATTTTTTAAATTTTTATTTTTTAGGAGGATTTATTATTAATGCCAATTATAGGCCGAGTTATAGCAACTGAGAGCAGCCCGACAACTATAGAAAAATTTACTTTCTGGACAAGTTCAGATTTACCCATTCACGTTTTTGATGTAGTAAAAGTTGAACACATTGCGAATTCTATTACTTTTGGGAGCGTCGAGAATATTTCACACATAACTGATTCACAAAGTCCCCTGTCTAGTTATATTTCAAGCGATTTCGGGAGCCTCAAAGCTAAATCTGCAATTAAGAGAATATCATTTAATTGTGTTGAAGTCTCAGTATTAATAAACACAAAAAATTTTTATACTCCCGTTCATGATAATGCGCCTGTCTCTCTCGCGTCGCCACAAGAAATTAATATAGCACTGGGCATTGATAAAATTCAGAATCCATTAATTTGCGGATCTGTTACCATGTATGCAGGGACTAATTATCAAGTTACTTTGCCTGTTAAATTAGACTCAAAATATTTACTTGGGCCGGAGGGAGCTCACCTTAATATTTCGGGAATTTCCGGACTTGCTGCAAAGACTTCATACTCTATGTTTTTGCTTAGGGCGATTCAAGAGCAATTAAACGGTGAAAGTGTCGCATTTGTAATATTTAACGTAAAAGGACGCGATTTAATGGCCATTGATAAACCTAATGACGAACTCACAAGCCAAGAACGCAAAAGATATAATATTCTCGGAATGAGTGCCAAGCCATTTGAGAACGTAAGCTATTACATACCATATAGTACAACAAAATCAAGTTCATATTTGCCTGAAAGCGACATTAACGAATATATTTCAGGTGAGAAGCTCAAAAAATTTTTATATACTTACAATGACGACCGCGAAAAAATAGATTTGCTTTTCACTGATATAGAAGACTCAAGCATGACTGTAGAAGCAATTATCAGCAAGATTCTTGATCCTGATGATCCCGATTTCAATAAAAGAAAGAAAGCAAGTGAGAAAATAGAATCATGGTCTGTTCTCCTAAAATTGCTAAAAAATTTCACGCTTGTAAAATCCGACAAGAGTAAAATCCCGCTGGCAGATGATAGTATAAATATATTTTCATGGCGAAAATTTTATATGCTGATCAATACAATGCTCAAGAATGACGAAATGTTTTACTCGGACTCAAAATTTCCTGATAATACATGCAGGCTCGAAAACGAATTAACGCAAATTAAAGCCGGTGAAGTCAAAGTAATAGACATTTCCAAACTTGACACGAGTAAACAGGCCTTTGTTTTCGGGGACGTATTGAGAACGATTTATAATTTAAAGCTGGGCAGTTATCAGGACGCAACTCCTCCCGCGAAAATTATAATATTTATCGATGAGCTTAACAAATATGCCTCTAAAGATGTCGCAAGAAATTCACCTGTCTTGCGTGAACTTTTAGACGTGGCAGAGAGAGGCCGCTCAATGGGAGTAATTTTATTCGGTGCTGAGCAGTTCAGATCGGCAATTCACCCGAGAATCACGGGCAACTGTGCAACAAATGCATATGGCCGTAGTAATTCGTCCGAAACGAGCAATCATGACTATAATAATTTTTCCGGTATTTATAAGAGCTTATTAACACGTCTCGAACAGGGCGAATATTTAATACAGAATCCATTATTTAGAAATTTACTGCGCATTCAATTCCCTAGACCTGTATACAAACAATTTAAAGATTAATAAAATTTTTAAGGAGTGATTTATTTATGAGTGAATACACTATCGGGGCTGCTGTTCTTGAAATTTTCGCAGGTTCATTGTATAAAACTTCATGGTCAATTTTCAGAGAATATATACAGAATTCCTGTGATTCGATTGATGAGGCAGAAAAAAGCGGCTTGCTTGCTGAGGGTGAAGGCTTAATTAATATTTTTATCGACAAAGATAATCGCAGCATAGTTATTGAAGACAACGCAACCGGAATAAAAGCCGACAATTTCGCAAAAGTTTTAGGAAGTATCGCGGATTCAGGAAAAGATCCCAGCACTCACAAGGGTTTTATCGGAATAGGGCGGCTTATAGGGCTTGGCTGCTGTGAAAGTGTTACTTTTACGGCAAAATCTAAGGGTGAACGCATAATTTCAAAATTGACGTGCGATTCTGATTTAATGCGGGAATTATTAACGAGTGAGACAAAATTTACAGTTGATGAAGTCCTTAAGCAAATTAATAAATTCTCTCAGGAATTCACAAGCGATACAGAGAGTCATTATTTTATCGTCGAGCTTAACGAAATAAAATCAGATCATGATTATTTACTCGATGTTGATAACGTGAAAAAATCTCTTGAGTTCGTCGTACCTCTGCCATATTCTGATAATTTTCACGAGTTCAGTACTCAAATTCACGAACACGCAAAGGAAATCGGCTACAAAATCGACGAGTATAAAATTTTCCTGAATGATGAGCAAGTTTTCAAGCCCTATAATACAATCTTCCCAGTTAGCGGCGGCGATGACGAAATACGTGAAATTCAATTCTGGGACATTCGCGACAAGAATAATAATTTATTCGCTTGGATGTGGTACGGCATATCGTCATTTAAAGGCGTAATAAAAGATGGCTGCCCTATGCGCGGAATAAGACTCAGAAAAGAAAATATACAGATCGGCTCTGATGATGTCCTGCAAAAACTTTATCCTGAAGACAGAGGCAATCACTTTTTTATCGGTGAATTATTCTGCGTGTCTAAATCTTTAATTCCTACTACTCCGCGTGATTATTTTGTTGAGAATCCCGCGCGCATTGCACTTGAAAATTATCTCAGAGTAGTTTTTGAGAATAAATTATTTAAATTTTATAGAGTCGCGTCTCAAATTAGAAGCTCACTCAAGAAAATTGACGAGCTGGAAAAAATCATAGAAGACAATCAAGACCGTCTAGAACAAGGACTCTATCACGACGAAGATAGAAGAGTACAGCTTGAAGACGAAATCAACAAGTCCGAGTCTGATATTTCAAAACGTAAAGCAGCTATCAATAAATATAAATCCAGCAGCGAAACAATTAACAGAATTGCAGAATATATTGAGATAGAATTACGTAATTCTGATAAGGGGGGGGGCTTCACTCTCACTAAAAACGGGAAGACGCTGTTAAATAAAGTCTTCGGCATAATATTAGACGAGTTCGGAACAGGCAATCAGACAAAACAATTAATTGCTAGCATAAAGGAGAAACTCAACTACAAATGAAACGCCGAGTCCTCCTGCTAGAACCTCCATATAAAAATAAATATCCGCCTATGGGACTAATGAAACTCGCTACTTATTTCAAAAATTGCGGCGATGATGTTAGATTCTTTAAAGGCAGTCTCAAAGATTTAGCACTCGATTTATTTTGCAGTGAGTTTATTTCGCAGATTGACATAAAAAATTTTGCTGAATATATTAATTCATTCAGGCAGTATATAAAGACTGGTCAAGCGTCATTTATTGAGTCAATTCCTGATTTTTGCGATTTGAGGCGTGAGAATTTATTAATGCAGTATCGCCGGCGTTTTCGTGCGAGAGATTACACAAAATTTGACGTGATAGCAATAACTACTCTTTTTACGTTTTGCTGGAAAGAGACAATAACGACAATTAACGAGTCTAAAAATTTTTTAGCTGAGTCAGGCCGTTTGCTCGTAGGAGGTATAGCGGCCTCTCTTGTTCCTGAAGAGATAAAGCGCGAGACAGGAATCACTCCAATTTGCGGGACTTTGAACAAAGCGGGCATAATCGACAAAGATAACCCGGAAATAATTGACTCGTTAGCTCTTGATTATTCGATCCTTGATGAGATTGATTATATTTACCCGTCAAGTGATGCATATTTTGCTTATATGACTCGCGGCTGTATAAGAAATTGCCCATTTTGCGCCGTGCCTATTCTTGAGCCCGAATATAAAAATTTTATAAGTATCTCGAGTCAAATTAATTTAATCAATCAAAAATTTGGCGAAAAGCGTGATTTGCTCTTAATGGATAATAACGTGCTGGCATCAAGCAAATTCAATGAAATAATTGACGAGATAAAATTATGCGGTTTCTCTAGAGGTGCCATGTACACGCCGCCGAGTGATTACGATATAGCAATAAAAAATTTACGCGAGAATTATAATATACGTGCTTATACGAGGAAAATTATAAATTTATATGATACTTTGCGCGAAAAATTAACCGGTCAAGAACTTGAAAATTTTAATAATTACCGTGGAGAAAACGGCCTTATTTACCCAGAATCAGCGAGCGTTAATGCAATTCTCGAATCAGATAAATATTTTCGTCCGTTATTCGCAAAATTTTTCAGGCCAAGACAGCGCGCCCGTTATGTTGATTTCAATCAGGGAATCGACGCGAGATTAATTAATGACTCAAACATGGCAAAACTTGCTGAGATTAATATACGTCCGTTGAGAATAGCATTTGATCACTACGAACAGCGCGATATTTATATTAGAGCGGTAAAAATTGCTGTAAAACACGGCATTAAATCGCTGTCTAACTATATTTTATATAATTTCAACGATAAGCCCGAAGAGTTATATTATAGACTATTAATAAATATAGACTTGTGCGAAGAGTTAAACGCCGATATTTATTCATTTCCTATGAAGTATCACCCAGTAAGAGACCGGCAAATTCTGGACGAAAAAATTTATTCGAGCTGTTCAGGCAGTAATAAACGCTACTAAGGGCAAAATCGGACACGGGAGAGAATTTTTTTATGAGGCATTCGGGCAAAATATTAATGAGTTCTACGAGATTTTATACATGCCTGAGACTTTCATAATTTACCGCGAAAAATATAAATGCTCACTTACTGAACAGTGGCGCAAAGAATTCTACTCACTCAATCAAGAACAGTTAAACGAAGCTAAATCAATAATTGAGTCTAATAATTTTGCTGAAAATATAATAAATCATGCCTCCTGCGACGAGATAAAAAATTTGCTGAGATATTATTTAATTGAACGAGATTAATTTTTTGTGAAAGCGTGAAAAGTTTTGTGATAATCTTTGAACGGTCCCAGCGGGATTCGAACCCGCGCCGCAGCCTTGAAAGGGCTGTGTCCTCGGCCTCTAGACGATGGGACCAAGTGTTGATTTATTCATGAATCGCGGGGGACTTGAACCCCCGACACCCGGATTAAAAGTCCGGTGCTCTACCGACTGAGCTAGCGATTCATTTCAAACAACGCAGGCTATTATATTATTTCATTGAGAAAAATGCAAATTTTTTGTGATATTATGTAGAAAAAATTTTTATTTTATTCGGGAGGACTTATTTTATAATGTTCAGGAAAGCAGAAAGACGCAAAGCAAAACTAAGACTCGCTATAACCGGGCCGGCTGGATCTGGCAAAACTTACGGGGCTTTGTTGATTGCTCAAGGGCTTGGCGGTCAAATTGCTTTAATAGACACTGAGAACGGGAGCGGGGATTTATACGCAGATTTATGCGATTATGACGTTGAAAATCTTTCAGCCCCGTACAAAATCGAGAAATATATAAATGCCATTCACGAGGCCGAGTCAGCAGGCTATAACGTGTTAATTATTGACTCACTCTCTCATGCGTGGAGCGGTGAAGGCGGACTCCTTGATGTTCATAGCAAAATGGGCGGAAATAGTTACGCAGCATGGGGCAAAATTACACCTTTACACAATAAATTAATTGAGACTATGTTATCATCTAAGTGTCATATAATCGCAACAATGAGAACTAAGACAGAATATTCAATGATTCAGAACTCAAGCGGCAAAACTGAAATAAAGAAAATCGGACTTGCTCCCATTCAGCGCGAGGGCATGGACTACGAATTTACAGTAATGTTTAATTTAAATATGGATCACACAGTAACAGTTACTAAGGACAGAACGAGATTATTTGACCGCAAAAATTTTTTAATTTCTCAGGAAACAGGCAGAATTCTTAATGACTGGCTTAATAAAGGCTCTGACTTGATTATAACGCGAAACGAAATCAAGAATACTATATCAAGACTATATTTGAATTTATTTAATAATGACTCAAGCGCGGCTCAAGAAGTCATGCAAAATATAACGAATAATAAGCCTTCTCGAGAATGGACTCAAGAGGACATAAAGAATTTAACTCAGGATTTAGCAGAAAGATTAAAATTTAAGAGTTAGCGGGATTTAAGCAAATTCTATCATTTAATTTATATAAAATTTTTCGCCCATGCCCTGACAGCTGCAGACGGGTGAGACTCAAGAGCCGCGAGTCTCCTTTTATGAGCTAACAAAACGCCGGGGAATTTCATTTTAGCGACTGACAATAACGGGACTAAAATTTTTTCGTCGTCTGAATTCAATAAATGCCTTATTACGCTGGAACTTATTGATTTTCCTGATGGCCATCGTCTTAGAATAATTGCTATATTATCAGGTGAGGCAAATAATAAAAATTTTTCCATTAAGTCTATATCATTTGCTATTAAGCTAATTATTAAGCCCGCCGGAAAATTTTTTGACTTATCGGCCAAGTCAAAAGCTAATTGCTTTCTTGTATTGTCATCAAATGGAAGTGAGGCCGCGAGTCTTGCTGTCTCATCGTCTAAATCAGGCCGCTTTAAGACATCACACAATGCCCGCCGGAATTCTATTTTATTCGCGAATCTTCCCGAATGTTTAAGAGCAATATTTATAATTTTATTATTCTTAGATTTCAATCTAAACAAAATAGCGTTTAAATCAATGCCGTCTGAATTTGAATGATTCTCGTAATAATTATTAATTTCGTCGCTGTATTTATCGAGAATCGCGTTAATTTTTATCGAGTTATTTTCTTGCTTGATAGAATTTATTTTGTCCTGAGTTTGCCCGGCTAATTCTGCAAGGTCTGACTCGCTCAAATTTTTCAAGAAAGAATAAGCCCCTGTTACCTGCTTAAATCTAAAATCACTCTTAGAGCCCGTTATATCCGGGTGAAGTTCGCGCGCAAGTTTTCTAAATGCCGAGTGTATATCTTCCATTGTTGCGCCCGGGTTGAGTCCTAAAATTTTCAAATTATTTATAATAGCGTTTATAGAAATTGCCCCCTGTGAGCAAAAATTTTATATTATAATATCATACACTCATAAAATTATATTAAAGCAAATCGCAAAGAATATAGCACTTGAGAGCATATCTTTACCGGCTTTTATCTCGTCTCTAAAATTTTTATCGATTAAGTCAAATGCTTTCTCAACTGAGCTGTTAATTAATTCTAAGCACATAACAATAAGCCAAGCTCCTGAAAGCAATAAAGATCTCCCACCGAGAATTACAATGATAAATACAAGGCATTCATATTGGAAAGCCTGTTCATGTTTTATCGCATAATACAGACCTTCCAGTGAGTAGCGCGAGGCATGAAATAATCGCGAAAAAATATTACTGTATCGCAATTAAGCCCTTCCCCTTTATGTATTCGCAGCCCGCATAAATTCTTTTTCTTGACGAGTCAAAATTTTCATTAATTATACTTTTTGCGGGGTCATAATCAGGCGTTGCAATTCCCATTATGTCTAAAATCGTGTGAATTACATCATCTGTCATATATGGCCGGTGAATGCTTGATTTTATTCGCAAATCTAAATCCGGATATGACTCTTTGAATTTGTCAGATAAATAGACTAAAAACGGGATTTCTATCATGAATGCGCTTCTCATTCCGTCGCCGTCGCCTGTAAAATTCATGCTGTCATATACTTCTGCTGCATGATCAGGGGCATAAATTATTATCGCGTTCTTATCTTCAAAGCGTTTAATAATCTCGTTTACTACATAGTCATTATATAAAATTGCGTTGTCATATTCTGCTCGTGTTTGTTTTTGCGAGTCAGTGAGAGTCTTATAACTGTCTTTCTCGTCATTTGCCGTGAATTTAGCAAATTCTTTCGGGTAACGCTTATAAGAATGCACATGAGCACCTAATAATTCAACAGCTAGAAATTTTTTATCCTGCTTTATGCTTAAAAACTCATCAATAAGCGGCAGTAATTTCTCGTCATAAGTATCGCTGTGATATTGTGAGCCTTTGAATTTATCCGGAAAATCTCTATAAGCACATTGGCTTGAATAAACTGTGCGGGGATCCCAGCCCGGCCGCCTTTCATGATTAGAGAGCCAACACGTATAATATCCGGCAGCATTTAAAATATTGAATAAACTTTGATAATCATACCAGCTGCCTGAAGACTCATAATCATAGAAACAAAATAATTTTTTCAATACAGCTGTCGTATTTGCATGAGGGCTTATAACGTCGTCGAATATATAAATATCTTTGCGCTTGCTTAATAATGGGCTTGTCTCTAAATCATAGCCGTATAATGACATGTGATTTCTGCTTGTAGATTCTCCGACTATATATACAAAATATGGGATTGAGCTTTCATTTTTAGTTATAACAATGGGCGTATTTGCATTCATTGCCTGCTGTAAATCTAGTCTATCAATATAAATACTTGAAGCCATATAAATTAATCTAACAGGAGCAAGCGAACTCAAGAAACGCTAATAGCCCTTCCCGACTTTGACTTAATTACGAGCGGCATATACTCCCATTAAAGCACTTGTAATTAGAATCATGAATAATAAAACTTTTTTCCTGCAAATCAGCTTGAATAACTGCCAAGCCGCAAATAAAAGCACTCCGACAAACGCAATATACAGCCAGAATTGTATATTAGTCCCATAAGTCTGAGCAAATTCGCCTGTCTCACGCATATTTGAGACTGAGAGAACTTCAAGCATCGTAGAGTTTAACGGGAATTGAAAAAAGTATATCGTAAATAAATCAGTCAAGAATATGCAAATATTTATAATCAACAAAATATATTTTACGATTTTCAGCGCGCTTTTATGTCTTGATAGAATAAAATAAATTACTAAATCTACAGTAACAACCCATAAAAATATCATTGATATATCACGCGCAAGGATAATAGACTCCGTAATAAAAGATTCGCAGCTAATAAAGAAATCCGAATAAACAACGCTTGA
>CAJOEQ010000025.1 GCA_905233515.1 uncultured Synergistales bacterium | reverse complement strand
TTAACAGTCCTGCAGGATTACCGGGGCGGGCAATAAAAAATCCGTTCGTAGCAAAATATCTTGATGGAACTGTAGAAAGTAAGCCGTGTTTTGCAAATTGCTTGACTCACTGCAAATACAGGAAAACAAAAGAAACTTTTTGTATAGCGGCGGCTCTTGTTGATGCACAGGTCGGAAACTGGGAGACGGGTTTATTTTTCTGCGGAAGTAACGTAATCAAAGCTAATAAAATCGAACGTGTACAAGATATAATTTCCGAGTTATTCGAATAATATCACTCAAAAGCAGCTCTAACAGCCCGGCCGGAGAAACCGCGACTCCTAAGCCGGGTTAAAATTTTTCTGTCATCGAGTCCCGAACTTCTCCAAGTTTCTGCTATATCCCTAGCGCGCGAGATCTCATCTTGTGAAAGATTTAAAGCCTCGTCAATAATTTCACGCGAGACTCCACGCGATTCGAGTTCATAGAAAATTTTTGCATTCCCCCATGATAAATGGCCGTCGATAAATAATTGCGAATAAGCTAGATCATCAATTAAAGCCGACTCATTTGCTTCACGAATCAAAAAATTTATTTGTGAATCTGAAAGTTTTTGACGCTTCAAGAATTCATAAGCCTGTGAGTTAGTGCTTGGCCTTCTCAGCAAATAATTAAAAAATTTTTCGCGTATTTCATTTAATAAATCATTCATGATGTAATAGCAAGCTCTAATACCCTGCCTAACCTCCTAAAAATTTCGTGCTTTAATGCCGGCTCAGAGTCTAAATTTATATCTTGTCTCATTAAATTTCTTGCTTCGTCGCGAGCTAACAATAAAATTTTTTCGTCCCTGATTAAATCAGCCGCGTGAAAGTCCGTTACTCCGTGTTGACGAGTCCCGCAAAATTCCCCCGGCCCGCGCTGTAATAAATCCTGTTCAGATAGTTTAAAGCCGTCAGAAATATTTATCATTGCTGTGATTCGCGCCTTCCCTTCAGGTGTTATATTGCGTCCTTCAAGTAATATGCAAGTGCTTTGTGCCTTCCCTCGACCGACTCGGCCTCTTAATTGATGTAATTGTGCGAGTCCAAATTGCCCGGCATCCTGAATTATTATAATCGTGGCGTTAGGAACATCGACTCCGACTTCTATGACGACTGTAGCGACAAGTAAATTAATTCGCCCGTCAGAAAAATCCTGCATAACTTGAGATTTTATATCAGGACTCAATTTTCCATGTAAAATAGCAATATTTAAATCGGGCAATAAATTTTTTAATTTCTCGTAAATCACAGTAACCGCGCTTAAATCCTTCTCGTCATTCTCATCAATCAACGGGCAGACCCAGTAAATTTGCTCATTTCGTGAAATGGCCTCGTGAATTAATTCTAAAACTTTTCTATATTGAACAGGAGCAAAAGAAATCGTGTTAATTCGTTTACGTCCGGGCGGTAGTTCGTGGAGTGAAGAGACTTCTAAATCGCCGTAAATCGACATTATAAGCGTTCTAGGAATTGGAGTCGCCGTCATTGCTAAAACATGAGGACTCAAACCTTTAGAAATTAAATTATTTCTCTGCACGACTCCGAATCTGTGCTGTTCGTCGACTATAACAAGCGCAAGATTAGAAAAATTTACACGTTCCGCAAAAATTGAATGAGTCCCGACAATTATATTTATACTTCCATCAGCAAGCCCCGCTAAAATTTGATTACGTTCTGAAGATTTCAAGCTGCCAATTAATAAACCTGCTTTCAGGCCAAGAGGCTCTAAAGTTTTGCGCAATTTCTCGTAATGCTGCCACGCTAAAATTTCAGTAGGTGCCATTAATGCCGCCTGATAACCTGAGTCAACACATGCTAACATAGCAGCAAATGCGACTAAAGTTTTGCCGGATCCGACATCGCCCTGTAAAAGTCTATTCATGGGAGTATTTTTTGCTAAGTCGTCAAGAATTTCATTTATAGCTAATTCCTGAGAACTTGTTAATTTAAACGTGAGATTTTGCAGGAATTTATTATAATTTGCCCCGGGCTTGAGTGATTGCGAGTTATTATGACCTGAAAATTTTTGACGGCGCATTATGATACCTGACTGCAATAAAAATAATTCGTCAAAAGCGAGTCTATTTCTTGCGCGAATATAATCATGTGAGTCACTGGGCATGTGAATATTTCTAACTGCTTCAGAAAGAGTCATCATTCCATAGTGAGATAAAATTTTCTCGGGCAAAAACTCAATAAGGCATTTAGACGCATATTTATTGACGACTGAATTAATTAATTTGCGTAAAGTTTTTTGCGGCATGTCAGAATTTGCGTGATAGACGGGGAATATTTTGCCGATTATAGAAGACGCTTGCGAGTCCTCGTTTAAGATTTCAAATTCAGGATGAGTAAAACGCGGAGTCAAGAAATTATTATCAATTGCACCGCAAATCGCTAGAGTCATTCCCTTGTGAATAAATTTTATAATTTTCTCGCTGAACCATGAGGCTATTACCTTCCCTGTATCATCAGATAATAATGCTTCAGTCCTGCCGGGTCTTAAGCGGGTATCTAAGACTTTGGCAATTATCGAATAAAAATTTCCGGGCGATAAAGTATTAATTTTTGAGATTACGCGCCTATCTTCATAACGTCTAGGGAGAAAATAAAATAAATCCTCAAGCGTAGAGATTCCCAGCCGATATAAAGCACCGGCCTTCTTTGAGCCAATACCCTCAAGGATTTCAACGGGAGAACTTAATCTAACAACTTGATTAATTTGCTGAGTCGTCTTGTATATCTCCTGTTTCTGCGTCTATTTCCTGTTGAGCGTGATCTATTATTTTGCCGAAATCAAATAATAATGACGCTGTATTTTTCACAAATTCCTGTTTTTGCAGGCTTAAAAATTTTATTTGCTCGGTATAGCTTTCGACTTCTTTTTGTGCTTCACCGATTATTCTACGTGCTTCGGCTCGGGCATTTGCTAGAATGTCATCGGCTCTATCTTCTGCGTCACGTCTACGTGATTCTAATTCCTGTTCAATATTTGCGCGGCTCTGTTCAGCTTTTGCGCGTTTATCCTGTGAGGCTTGAATTATGTCATCAGCTGAGTTTTTAGCCTTCATAAGTATATCAGTTGCTTTGCTGTCAGCTTCTGAAATTCGTTCGGCTGCTTTAGTCTCTGCTTCTGAAGTAATTTTCTCGGCTTCGGCTTTAGCGTCGGCTATTAATTTTTCTGTGTTAGCTTTTGCCTTGTCTTCGAGTTCCTGTGCTGCTTTCTTTGCGAGAATTAACGCATCTTTTATAGCGTCATTCATGCCCTCCTGCTTCTTTACGAAAGATTCAAGCTCTTGAATACGCGCGTCTTTCTCGTCAAGCTGCATAGTATAAGCCTCTAAATCGTCGGCTACTTGATTCAAGAAATCTTCAACTTCAGGAACAGAATAACCGCCGAATCTAACTTTTTTAAATACTTTGACTTCTACATCTTTTGCAGTAAGTAAATCACTCATTTGACTCTCTCTCCTCCGGCCAAGCCTCAAACATATCGGGTTTAGGTGTTAATAAATACTGTGCAGTCTCTACCATAGGAATAATCATTCCATTTATACCGAAGACTACGCCGCCCATGAATTTAACAAAATCTTTGCCGCTCTCTTCATATTCCATCGGTGAAAGCTCGTGAAGGTCGATTAATACCATAGCACCGTTAATTAATGCTTCCCGGAGTCTCTTTCTTTCATTGTCTGAGGCGACACCCCTGAATAAAATTAATTTTCCAGGTGTAGAATTTCCGGGTATTCTTGAATTTCCTTCACGTCTTGCTGAAGATTTTGCGGGTCTGCTGCGTTTTTCGTCTTGGTAGTCGTCATCGTCGTCGTAGTCATCATCGTTGTCAAATCCGAACCAGCGCATTATATTCAAGTTAAACACTCCTCCTAATTTATAATAAAATTATATTTGCTCATAAATATATCACAATATTTCAAGCCTTGTGAAATTTTACGCATAATTTCTCGCGCCGAATAAAAGAGTCCCGATTCTTACCATTGTAGAACCTTCTAAAATTGCGGACTCAAAATCGCCGCTCATTCCCATAGATAAAACGGGCAAATTTAAACCTGTAGAAATTTTTGCGCGGTCTCTCAATTCCCGTAAATGAGCAAATGCAGAGCGAGTCTCTCTCTCACTGTCAGTAATGGGCCCTACTGTCATCAAACCTTCAAGATATAAATTTTTTAAGTTCATTACAGAGTCTAATAAACTTGAGAAATTTTCAGGAGCGACTCCTTCACCTGAAGTATTTACTTCAATTAAAATTTTCACAACTCGGCCAATTTCTGAGGCAATGCGATTTAATTTATTTGCTAAGTCAATCGAGTCAACCGAGTCAATATAATCAAAAATTTCAAGTGCTTTGCGGGCTTTATTTGTTTGAAGATGTCCGATTAAACGCCAAGGGATTCGCTTTTCTCCATAATTAGAAAATTTTTGCGCGGCCTCCTGAACTCGATTCTCACCGAAAAAATCAATGCATGAAAATTTTTCGGCCTCCTGCATTTCTTGAATAGTGCGAGTCTTACTTACTGCAACGAAATAAATTTTTTCGCTTTCACGTCCTGATTTAGCGCGGGCGTTATTGATTCTGTCAAAAATTTCTAGTGCATTCATGTTAAATTTATCACCATATTCTCATATTTTCGTCAATTTTTATGCTGCTAGCGTTCAAAATTAATTTATTGCCGGGCTCTACACCTTTCTCAATAAAAAAATTTCTCTCATCAGCGGGGAATCCTTCAACAATGTGAGGCTCGGGAGTATTTCCGTTCACGATAAAGACGATATTTTTGCTTTCACGAGTAATAACAGCAGTATCAGGAATCATTACACCGTTTTGAATATCAGTAACGACTGCGGCGGCAAATTTACGGCTTTTGACTGCATCGGGCGGGAAAAATGGAAGTCTTAAGAAAACTTTTAGCTTTTGTCCCTTAGATTTTACTGCAACGACTTCGGCTTTACGTTCTTTGCCTTCAAATTCTGTCTTGATTCTAATTTGCTTAGTATCTTTATTTAGTGCTCGAACTAGTGAAGGGGTCGCGTCAAGATATGCTATACATCTTAAAATTTGAGGTTGAGGAATCAATTTTCCAATTGGCTCATTTCGTTTTATGTGAGTCCCATTCTCTATTAATTCAGCACTATTAAATTCGGGGAACGGCTCAAAATCCGGCCAAAGACGCGAATAAACCCAGTTGCCTTCTTGACCGTCAAGAGCTGGATAAAAATATGCTGGATAAGGCGCACGAACTGCCGAACCGTCAAGAGCTGCTAATAATTCACCCTTTGAGACAATATGCGGGCGCGGAGATGGATAAGTCAAAATCCCCTGTCTATGAGAATAAATTAACTGCTCATCCCATAATAAAATGCCTTCAAGCGGCTGTTCTTCTGTGTAGCTTGCTGATTTGGCCTCGATAAATTGAAAGTGTGAAAGATTATAGCTCTCGTACCAGATTCTATACATTTTATAGCCGAATAAAGCAATTACAAATTAATCTCTGAATCAATAATAATAATTGCTTGCGTTTTTTCCTGCTCATTTACGTTTATCACGCTCGATTTCTGCACAAGCGTCATGATTGTGAATGCTTTCAAAGCTAGTAACGTTCACGCTGTACCATAAAATACGGTCTTCAGTGTCTAGTCTCATAGCAAGCTCCCTTAAAACGTCCTCAACAAAACGCGGCCTCTGATAGGATAATTCAGTAATATATTTCTCGTCTTCACGCTTTAAAAGTGTAAATAACGGTGCCGACGCAGAAGACTCAATTATATTAATTAACTCTTCAAACCAGACAAGCCCCGAACACCTGACATTTAGAGAGACTAAAGCGCGTTGATTATGAGCTCCCGGACAAAGAGTCTGCACGTTCAAAGCAAGCCCGATTATCATATCAAAATTTTTGTCGCGTTCATGAATGGCCTCGAGTCTGACATCACATTTTGAGAAACTTTCAATCTTTGAGACAGGAGCTTTTTTCCTGAAATAATAGGGGAATTCAAATATAACTGAACTCTCAGAGGCATTTAATTTTTCGCATAATCTAGTCGTGAAAGCGTCAAGATTTGAAGGAGATACCCGCCCGCGATATTCTTCTAAAGTCTCAATAAATCGGCTCATGTGAGTCCCCCTGTACTCATGAGGGAGCATTACGCTCATTGATACATTTGCGATAGTGTTTTGCGTTTTATTATCTTTGTCCATCAAGATAACGGGATAACTCACGCCCTTAACGCCGACTCGGTCAATCTGGATATTTCGCGAGTCCTTTTCTTTCTGAACATCGCGCATTATATTATTATTTCCCATTGTAAATAACTCTGCTGTCAGCAGTCTCCCATACGTGAATCTCGTATAACTTGCAATTTTCGCGAGTCAAAAATTTTTCGAGTTCAGCCCAGACCCATAATGCTATATTTTCCGCGCTTGGCTGTGAAATAATCTCATTTAAATATGAATGATCCAGTCTAGAAATAATTTTTTCTTTCACTAGGCTTGATAACTCTACAAAATCCATAATCATGCCTTCTGAATCGGGCTGACCTTCAAGAACTACCCGCAATTTATAAGTATGTCCGTGAAGTTTTTCGCATTTGCCGTGATAGTTAATCAAGTTATGAGCAGCATCAAACTTAAAATCTTTACATAGCAGCATAATAAATTAATCTCTCCATCTGTTATGAAGCCAGAACCATAGATCCGGCCTCTTACGTATAAATTTCTCTAGGGCTTTATTACATTCAAGAACGGCGAGTCTTAATCTCTCGTCATGATTTAAATTTGAGTCGGGCATTGTGAGAGGCTCAAAAAATTCGACTTCATGCTCAAACGGTGCTAATCTATAACTGCAAATGGGAATAATCGGCGCGCCTGACAATATAGACATAACAGCGACTCCGGGCATGTTCGTGGCATTTTTTCCGAGAAACGGGACAATCATTTTGCCGGTGCCTGATACGTCATTCAATAAAGCAATATGAGCTCCGCCCTTCAGCATATGAATTAATTTCATGACAGAAATATCTTTATTTATCATGAACATCCCGCCGCGCTCACGAGTCTCAAGCACGTAATTATCTATATCTTTATCATGCATATGAGTATATAACACGTGCAATTTATGATTATGATTAATCGCGTTCAAACCTACAAAATTTCCGAGTAATTCCCAGTTGCTGAAATGTGCAGTCAATAATATTGCGGGCTTTTTCTCGTCAAGCAAGTTATTAATAATTTCAAGTCCGTGAACTTTCTTGACCCAGTTAAAAACTTGTGAGTTATCATGCTGTAAAATAAGAGTCTCCGTTAAAGTCCACGCTAAATTTTCATAAACTTTTCTGCGGATTTCTTTACGCCATTTTGAGTCGCTCTCAGGATAAGCAATCTTTAAATTGTCGTCCGCGAGGGTGAATCAATTTCAGCAAGCCGGAAAAAATTTTTGCTGTGATTTGCCCTCGAACGCCTTTATTTGCGAATCTCTCAAAAAATTTTATTGCTTTTACTGCTGCTTTCATTGTGCGTTAATTTTCCTGTAAAGAGTCATTATAGAATCTGCGCATTTCTCGTGTGAACGTCTTGATTTCAAGAAATGACGTGCTGCCATTGCCATATGACGGCCCTTTTCTCCGAGACCAAATTTTATTATGCGGCTTAAGTCCGTATTATCATCAATCAAGAAATAACCGCCGGGGCCAAGTATCTCATCAAGCCAGCCGGATTTTTTTGACGCTATAGCAGTCCCGCGCATTGTAAGAACTCCCGCACGCATTGCCTCACGTGGTCCGATGTCATTTGCGATATATACACCGCTCAAAGCCTCGGGCCTCAAAACTTTTTGCGATATATCAAAAATTTCATAATCTCCTTCAGGTAAAGAAATATTATTTTCCCCGTAAATAAATACTGCTTTGCGGGTCTCTTCATTCTGAGTCTGATTAACAAGCGAGTCAAAAACAGGATAAATTACGCCCTCACCGTTATTTGCGCCTTCAGTAAATAATCTAGTAGGATAACCTGCCCAGCTGCTTTTGTCTATTAAAGTGTGAACAGTCCGAGAATGAATCCGCACAATTTTCCACCAGAAAGGAGCAGCCCCGAATAAGTGCCAAATATTTTTATGCGCAAAAATATTTTTGAATCGCTCAAAGCCTGCCTTATAACTTGAGTCCCTTGCGTCAATTATCTTTAAATCAATATCACGCGAATATTTTTTTAAAGCTGCGGCCATGTCCCTAATAACTTGAGCGAAAACGGGATTAACTGACTTTGCTATATACCAGTTACAAGTAAACATTTTTATTCAAATTCGGCCATGTTGAATTTTTTGCGGCCTATTCTTACAAATAAATATTTATTGTTGATTAGCGAGTCTTTATTGATTATTGCTTTCTCGTCTGAAATTTTCCCGCCGTTGATTGAGACTCCGCCCTGACGAATTGCGCGCTTGGCCTCGCCGTTACTCTCACAAGCTCCCGACGCAGAAATTATATTTACTACACTTGCAGGGAATTCAAGCGAGTCAATTTTCTTGAATGGGACTTCCTGCTTTAATATCTCGCAAGTTTCTTCACTGACATTTGCAAAATCTATAGCGGGATTAAATAAAATTTCGCTGACATTAACGACACTTTTTGCGGTATTTTCGCCGTGAACAGTCTTTGTTACTTCATATGCGAGTCGTTTTTGCGCGAGTCTCTTTTCAGGCTGTGAATTATGCTCACTGATTAAATTTTCTATTTCGTCAATCGGCATGAAAGTATAGAGCTTCAATAATTTTTCTACGTCGCGATCATCTGTGTTAAACCAGAATTGATAAAATTTATATGGACTCGTTTTAGCTGCATCAAGCCAGACAGCTCCGGCCTCAGTTTTGCCGAATTTAGTTCCTGAACTAGTCAATAATAAAGGCTGAGTCAATCCGAAAACTTCCGCGCCGCTCGTACGTCTTATATAGTCAGAACCTGCTAATAAATTCCCCTGCTGATCATTTCCGCCCATTTGTAAGCGACAATTATAATGCTCATTCAAATATTTGAAGTCCATAGCCTGCAGTAACACATAAGAAAATTCAGTGTAAGATATACCCTTTTCCGGATCTTCTAAGCGTGATTTAATGTATTCTCGTGCGATTAAATTATTTATTGAGAAAAATTTGCCTACATCGTGAAGGACTTCAAGAAAAGTTATTTTGCTGAGCCAGTCATAATTATTTAATAATAAAGCTGAATTTTTGCCGCAATCGAAATCGAGAAATTTTTTTAGCTGTGATTTAACGCCTTCTATATTGTGTTGAACGGCCTCAAGGGTGATTAAATTTCTTTCTTTGCTTTTACCTGATGGATCACCTATTAAGCCCGTGCCGCCGCCTGCCAAAGCAATTGGACGATGTCCGAGTCTCTGAAGCCAGCCGAGAGCCATTAACGGAATCAAATGCCCGACGTGTAAACTGTCAGCAGTAGGATCAAAGCCTACATAAGCCGTAATCATTTCTTCATTCATGACCTGCGCGAGTCGTTCTTCATTAGTACACCACTCAAAATAACCTCGCTGCTTTAGAGTGTCAAATGCATTCATGTAAAATAGACCTTCTTTATATATATTCATGATTTTAATAATATTGAAGGTTATTATACATGATTTACGGAGCTTTTATGAATTGCGATAATTTATGAGTAATCACAAAATTTTTTATGCTTGAATGCCAGCCCCGCCCCCGCTCGCTATTACTTCAATGCAGCAATTTTTTTGTCCCAGCCGCTTAATTTCACGTGAATCAGCATTAACGTACAGCAAACTATCCAGCCGACCGGGTAGCCAATCGCAATAAAATATATTGAACTCGTCAAGCGCGATATTATAAACAAATAAATTTGCCTGAAGACTACAAATGAGCCTAACATTATTAACATGGGAGTTTTTGAGTCGCCGACTCCTCTTAATGCGCCCGCGTGAATTTGATTAATTACGTTGAAGGGGTCAAAAATTGAATTCAAGCGCAAGATTAACACGGCATAATATAAAACTTTCTCATCACGATTAAATAACGACGCTATAAACGGTGCAGAAATATAGAGAAAAAATATAATTGTCCCTGAAATAGTCAGAGAAATTTTCAGACATTCACGCAGACCGAGTCTAATTCGTTCGGGATTCCTTGCTCCTGCGTTTTGTCCGACATAAGTCGTTATTGCCATTGACATACTTTGAGTCGAAAGTGTTACAAAAGCATCAACTCTCGCATAAATCCCCCATCCTGCTGTAGCTGCTGCACCGTATGAATTTATATAAGCCTGAACAAATACATTCGAGAAAGAAGTCAAGGCCATTTGCAGACCCGCCGGAAATCCTATTTTTATAATTTTACGTAGAATAGCAAAATCTATTTTCATTTCATGCCATGTTAAGCTGTGAACTTCATGACTTCTGAATAATCGCCAGAAAATTATTAAACCTGAGACTAACTGCGCTATAATCGTAGCATATGCGACACCGGCGACTCCTGATTCAAATTTTATGACGAATAATAAATCAAGAAATATATTCAGAATCGACGCTAGAATCAAGAAATACAGCGGCCTCTTTGAGTCACCTACAGCGCGCAGAATTCCCGAACCCATGTTATATAACATAGTCCCGCCCAGTCCCAGCGAAAAAATTTGCAAGTATACAACAGCTTCTTTAAAGACGCTCGGGGGAGTGTTCATCATTCGCAGTAAAAACGGAGTCGAATAATAGCCGATTGCAGAAATAATTAACGACATTATAACAGTAGCCACTACAGCCGTATGAGTCGCTTTGCGTAAATTTTTTATATCTTTTGCGCCGAAATATTGAGAGATAACAACGCTTGCTCCCATTGATAGACCGATAAACAGGCCGATTAAAGTAATTACTACTGGTATAGTAGAAGTAACTGCACCGAGAGCATCAGCACCTACAAAATTTCCTACGACTATGCTGTCAACTGTGTTATATAATTGCTGAAAGATATTCCCGATAAATAACGGAAATGCAAAATTTATCAAGTGCCGCCATATTACGCCCTCCGTCATATCTTTTACTGTTGAAGCTGAAAAATTTTTTGGCAAATTATTTAACCCCCTTTGAGTTTAGATTTTATGCCATGTTTCAAAGAGGGTCAAATATTTATTTATTTATTCAGGAACTGACGCAAATAATTTCATTCTCTTTTGCACGATATTATATTTCGGGTTAGCTTGTTTTATTAAATCGGCCATGACTTCGGGATCGTCCGGCAAATGATAAGTACATAGTGCGAGCTTAGGGGCAAATTCGCGCAAAACTCCCTGAGCACCTGCCAACATATGACGCTCAAAGCCTTCAATATCGGCCTTTATGAAATCGACGCGCGATAAATTATTCTCGTGAACAAAATCATCAAGCCTGACTGTTTCAACACTTGAAGAATCTTCTATTTTTGAGTCAGAACTATTTATAAATCTTCCGGTAGAACTTCCAGTATTAATAAATATCGTGCTAGTATTCTCATTTGATAGACCCTTTTTTTATGGGAATAATATTTTTATTGAGTCTTGCTGTCTGCTCTAAGTATTTAAATATTTCACTGGAAGGCTCAAATGCATAAGTTGTTGCACCTCTTACCGATGAATAGGCCGCAAAATCGCCGATCCAGCTGCCAGCATCTATTACTATATCACCGGACTCAACTGTAACATTTACCTGCGAATTAATAAGCCCGTAAAGCCCTTCAGTCAAAAATTTATCGCATTTATTAAATATTTCCTCGTCGTATTTATCATCACAGAATATATAAGAATAAAAAGTGTCATCGAGAACTCCTGAAACAAGCAATCTTTCATTATCGCTATCTAGCAAAGGGAGTTTTACATTTTTTATATTATATGCTTCATTATCCGGGTGAAGTAATCTTTTGACATGTTCATTTACGTAGAGTCGTGAAGGTTTATGCAAAACTTTTTCACAAATTGAGTCAGCCATAAATAATAAAAACTCTTTAGGTGTTAATTCGATTTATGAGATTTTTTATTTTTGACAAAATGAGTCACTCCCTGAAAAGTTTGCACGCAAAAAAACGCCCCGCCGCATTCATACACGACAAGGCGATTGATTTATGATTCAAATTAAATTTTTTTGCTGAATTATTGCTGTGATGATAATTATAATAATTAAGATTTGTTATTAAAGAACATAATAATATCCTGATACCTGATACCTGATACCTGATACCTGATACCTGATACCTGATACCTGATACCATTATGCGGCCATTATTTAATTTGTCAAGTGATTTTTGCGTATTCATGAGCGCATTATATCACAGAATTTTATTTTTTCGCGCTAATAGTGAATCACATTGTCTGACTCTCTAATTTTATTTATTATTTTCTCAGCTTCAGGACTTGTAAAAAATTTATACGTGCATTCAGGAACGAGTCCCCTCATTCGTTCAAAATTTCCGTCTTTGATTGCCTGCCTGACATTTGACGCGCTTATGACTTGGCCGTCCTGTTCAGTTTTCCGCGGAATTATAACGCATTTAATACCATGTTCGGGCAATTTCTCGGACATTATGCGATTATATATGCCAGTAACTAAACTTTTAGGCTCTTCACCGACATAACGCGAATTAATACCGAGTGAGCTTGCAATTCTAATAAATATGCTTAAATCTAAATTTGCGTGACTCTCGATTACTGCGCTGTCATCTTTCTGAAAATAGCTCGGGAAGGTTGCACTGCTGATTATGTAAGCTCCTGTATCATGATAAATTATATTGCTTAAATGCGCCGTGCCTTCAATGACTAATTTTTTCCTGACTTCAAACGGAACAAGTGAGGCATCTTCACTGACAATAAATAAATGTAATATATCATTTTCTCGTGAAGCTCTCTCGATTAAATATTGATGTCCCAGCGTGAAAGGATTAGCATTCACTACAAGAGCCGCTATATTTTGCCCGTCCCGTTTAGTTTTTGCGAGTTCCGATAAATAATCATTGAATCCCGTGCGTCTATTTTCCATGAAAACAATTTGATTATCAATTCGGGCTATCTCGTAAAAGCCTAAATCACCGAAAAATTTTGCTGAATTGCACTTAGTGTACAGGAATAAATTATAAATTTTGCGCTCAAATTCATATTGAATCAGGTGAGAGACTATCTCATTCATTAAGCCTTCGCCTTGATGTTCATGACTGACGGCCATACAGCGCAAAGTATTCCCGAAACAGCTGCCAGTCGCAATAACGTTAAAATCTTCGTCATAAATTGCGCAGGTGTAATCTAAATTTTTATCACGTCTGATTCCTTCAGCGAGCAATAATTTATCAATAGCGGCATTTGCTCTCTTGTCGGATTTGTAAATTTTAGAGACTGACAATTTTTATTTCTCCCTTCACGTTTATATTTGCTTGTAAAAATTTTAAGCATTGTGATATAATTCTGCAAGTCTTAAGGAGAATTGGCCGAGCGGTCGATGGCGGTTGACTTGAAATCAATTGAGGTGCAAGCCTCCGGGGGTTCGAATCCTCCATTCTCCGCTAAAAAATATGAAGCCTGCTTACAATGAGCGGGCTTTTACTTTATCTACACGCAAAAAAAACAGGTCTCACACTTTTTATTAAGCGCAAGACCTGACAAAAATTTTTTATTTAATCATATTGTGCCACTCTTTAATTGAGAGTAACGAGTCAGAATTATTATTTTGAGCTTTTACCGTGATAATTCCTTCAATAGCGGCATTTGCTCCGTCTAAAGTTGTTATGTAAGGGACTCTTGCTTTAATTGCGCTGCGTCGTAGTGCGCTCCCAGTATGAGTCAATGCCTTTTCTCGCGGAGTATTTATCACGAGATTTATTTGACCGTTTATAATATAGTCCGTTGCGTCGGGACGGCCTGAAATTTTTTCACAGTCAATGCCGGAATTTCTCAAAGCCTCGCAAGTTCCTTCAGTCGCAAAAATTTTGAATCCTGCGCTAATATATTTTCTTGCGATTTCTGAAATATTTTCCTTGTCTGAGTCACTCACTGAAATTAACACATTCCCCGATAATGGCAATTTTGAATTTGCTGCCTCTTCTGCTTTGTAAAATGCTTCTCCGGCTTCTTTTGCGATTCCTAAAACTTCACCGGTTGAGCGCATTTCAGGGCCTAAAACTGGATCGACTTCTTGAAACATGTTAAACGGAAATACTGACTCTTTAACGCCCCAGTAGGGTATAACGCGCTCGGGTAAATTTTCCAAAGGTGAGTCAAGTCCTGTTAATTCGCGGGTCATTGCTTCAACTGCAAGCGGTACCATTTGAATCCCGCAAACTTTTGACACTAAAGGAACAGTGCGGGAGGCTCTCGGATTCGCTTCTAAGACAAAAACTTTGTCATTCTCTATAGCATATTGAATATTCATGAGTCCTACAACGTGCATTGCTTCGGCAATTTTTCTTGTATAGTCTTTAATTGTTGCAAGTGATTCGGGCGTTATGTGTCGTGAAGGAATTATGCAGGCAGAATCACCCGAATGAATCCCCGCGAGTTCTATATGTTCCATAACTGCAGGCACATAGGCGTGAATTCCATCACAAATTGCGTCGGCCTCACATTCAAGCGCATGATTCAAGAATCTATCTATCAAAATCGGCCTATCAGGAGTAACTCCGACTGCTGCATTGACATAATTATTTAAACTCGCTGAGTCGTATACGATTTCCATACCTCGACCGCCTAAGACATAAGACGGCCTTACCATGACGGGATAACCGATTTTATTTGCGATTTCTTGAGCTTGAGCCAAATTTGCGGCCATTCCTGACTCTGGCATGGGAATATTTAGAGAGTCCATCACTGATTTAAATCTGCCTCTATCTTCGGCCAAGTCAATAATTTCCGGTGAAGTTCCTAAAATTTTTACGCCGTTTTTCTCCAGTTCGCTCGCTAAATTTAAAGGAGTCTGACCCCCGAATTGCGCAATAACTCCGGCGGGCTGTTCAGCTTTGTAAATGCTTAAGACATCTTCAAGAGTGAGAGGCTCAAAATATAATTTGTCTGAAGTGTCATAATCAGTAGAGACTGTTTCAGGGTTGCAATTTACAATTATTGTTTCAAAACCTAGACGCTTTAAACTCTGTGCAGCATGAACACAGCAATAATCGAATTCTATACCCTGACCGATTCTATTCGGGCCGCCTCCCAGAATCATAATTTTTCGCGAGTCAGAAATTTTATTTTGCCCATCAGGTTTATTATAAGTTGAATAATAATAAGCCCCGTTTTGAGTCCCGCTCACGTGAATAGCGTCCCATGTTTGAGAGATATTTAATTTTCCGCGGCGTTCTCTGATTGACTGCTCAGGAATATTTAATAATTTCGCTAAATATTTATCAGAAAATCCGTCGCGCTTGGCCTGAATTAGTGCCTCATCAGAAATATTTTTATCTGCTAAAATTTTTTCTTCTTCATTGACTAATTCTTGAATCTGCTCAAGAAAATATGCTTTAACATGAGTCAATTTATTAATTTCTTGAATAGTCGCGCCCTTTCTCAATGCCTCATAAATAATAAAATATCTCTCACTAGTGGGATATTCTAACATTGAGAGTAATTCATTTTTTGACAAGTCATGAAAATTTTTAGCAAATCCGAGCCCGTATCTATCTTTTTCGAGTGAACGTATTGCTTTCTGTAATGCCTCTTTGAAATTCCTGCCTATGCTCATGACTTCACCGACTGCCCGCATTTGAGTGCCGAGTTTGTCCTGTACTCCTTTGAATTTCTCAAATGCCCAGCGCGCAAATTTCACAACTACATAATCGCCGCCCGGTTTATATTTATCAAGAGTTCCGAACTTCCCGCAGTGAATATCACTCAACGAAAGCCCAGCCGCTAATTTTGCCGAGATTAAAGCAATCGGGAATCCTGTAGCCTTTGAAGCAAGCGCAGAAGATCGAGAAGTACGCGGGTTGATTTCAATTACTATGACTCGCCCCGTTTTAGGATCATGTGCAAATTGTACGTTAGTGCCGCCGATTACTCCTATATGTTCAACGATTTTATATGCTTGAGCCTGTAATTTTTCCTGCAATTCCTGTGAAATCGTCAGCATGGGAGCAACGCAGAAAGAATCGCCCGTGTGAACTCCCATAGGGTCAACGTTCTCAATAAAGCATACAGTTATCATGTTATTATCTTTATCGCGGACGACTTCAAGCTCTAACTCTTCCCAGCCTAATACTGACTCTTCGACTAAAACTTGATGTACTATACTTGCTTGCAAGCCTCTTTCACAGACAGTTTTTAACTCTTCACGATTATAAACGAGTCCCCCGCCTGCTCCTCCCATTGTATAAGCCGGACGCAATACAACGGGATAATTTAATTTTTCAGCGATATTTAAAGCCTCGTCAACAGAGTACGCTACTTCTGAGCGCGCCATATCGATTCCGAGTTTCTGCATTGTTTTCTTGAATTCGACTCTATCTTCACCGCGTTCGATTGCATCCGCCTGAACTCCTATGACTTCAACATTATATTTTGCGAGTATACCGGCCTTGTTTAATTCAGCGCATAAATTTAAACCTGACTGACCGCCCAAATTAGGCAATAAACAATCAGGCTTTTCACGCGCGATAATTGCCTCGAGTCGTTCGAGATTAAGCGGCTCTATATAAGTAATATCTGCCATTTCGGGATCTGTCATGATAGTTGCGGGGTTGGAGTTCACTAATACAATTTCATAGCCTAGACTTCTAAGGGCTTTGCAGGCCTGTGTACCCGAATAATCGAATTCACAAGCCTGACCTATTACAATAGGGCCTGACCCTATAATTAAAACTTTTTTGCGTGCTGCCATATAAAAATTTTCACTTCCTGTGATGCTAAATTACTTATCGGGCGAAATCATTTCATTTGCTGCTGTATCTGAACTCGTTAAAATTTCTTCGTCCGCTTTAATGTCCGTTATGATTGACTCTGTAACAGTTATATCAACTTCATTTTCGGGCGCGTTGTCTTGAGATTCTGATTTTATTTCCGTTATTTCAGCGGGTGCAATTTCCGTAGCAGGTGCGGGAGTCTCTACAGGTTTTGAGTCTGCTGATTTAGTCTCGCTGATTTCCGGAGTCTCTGCGGGTTTCTCTTCAGGTTTTGAATCTTCTGATTTAACTTCAGAAATTGCCGGAGTCTCAACAGGTGCGGGCGATTCTTCCGGTTTATTTTCAGGGAGCGGCGAGTCTTGCTGTAATTCCGGTTTATTCTCTGCGGGTTTTACGTCTTCAGATTTTGACTCGTTTATTGCGGGAGTCTCAACAGGTTTTGAATCTTCTGATTTAGTCTCGTTAATTTCCGGAGTCTTGGCCGGTGTTGATTCAGGTTCAGAAATTGCCGGCTTATCTTCAGATTTTGACTCGCTGATTACCGGAGTCTCTACAGGTTTTACAGGCTCGTTTGATTCAGGTTTTGAGTCCTCGCTGACTTCCTGAACGCTTATATCATAATCAAATTTAGGCGACTCATCTTCAGACACTACAGGGCGCGCAAATAAAGACTCATCATTTATAGTAACTTGCGCTTTATTGCGTAATTCAGTCTCGTAATTTGTGAGTCTTCTTCTTTCTTCCTGTTGAGTCAAGACTGTTTTAATATCCCCGCTGACCTCGTTATAAGGCCTGACGCTCGTATCAACGTGTTCTGTTTTCATAGCGACTGCAAAATCATAGCTTGAGACAGAAAAAACGGGGCTGGGCTGATTAATATCAATTGAAGCTAAAACAGTAAATACTCCCGTTCTGAAAGCTGTTGACGGCATAAAAATAGGATCTTTCGTGATATTTATTACGTCCTTAGAGTCAAAATTATCATCTGATAAAATTGCAAGCCATGAATCGCCGCTGATGAGTCTTGACCTGAAATTTTCTGCGTCTGAACTCGTATTAAATTGCGCTGCTTGAATCATGAATCCTTCAGGCTGAGTATAAATTAATCCCTTCATTGAGTCATAAAATTCCGTAGCTTGATCTTCACTGATTGTGATTTCTCCTACTGCCTCACGCACGAGTCTCTCTGTTGCGATTTGACGCGCTAAATTGCGTTTATAGTCTTCTACTTTCAGGCCGTTCTGTGCTAAGACCTGATAAAATGCCTCTCTTGTCGGGAAGTAAGTATCAGCATAATTTTTCATAACTTGATCGGCTTCTGCGTCAGTTACTGTGATTCCCTTTTCTTGAACTTCTTTTAATAATTGCGACTCTAAAACAGTCTGATTCAAGACAGTATTATAAATCGCGTGAATATCAAGAGACTCTAAATTTCTTGAATTATAATTATTTTGCAGATAATTTCTGACTCTCTGTTCAAGCTCTGAACGCATAAGAGAACGCCCGTTTATTTGTGCGACTTCATAATCTGACATAGTGCCGTCGGGATTTCTGCTCGGTGAACGTCTAGTGCTTCGGCCTTCATACATTAAGAAAGTAGAGAGCAAGAAAGCTACTACAATTATAGCCATAACCCATTTCATTTGTTTACGCAGGAAATTCATGATAGATAAAACCCTCTCTCAAATTTATATTATATAATTTTACGTATTTCTACGAACTCAAATTTTAGCATATCAGCTTAATTTTTACACACTTGCTAGAGTCTTCCCTGATTTAGTCTCGACTTCTAAATTATTTATTTCTCCGCCTGAAGATTTCATAATTTCTCGTAACATTTGCGCGGTTTCTTGAGCTTCTGACTCTTTGCACTCACAGACAAGCGAGTCATGTACCTGCAAAAATAATTCTCCTGTACAATTTATCATAGCTATTCTTGCAATATCTGCGGCTGTTCCCTGTATAGGTGAGTTAATTATTGCGCGGTCAAGAGCAAATTTTTTCGCGGGAATTTCGTTAACGGGTCTGATTCGGCCTGATAGAGTTTGCGTATATCCCCGTGATTTTGCTTGAGAGATTATATTATCGATAAAATTTTTAACGCTTGGCACTGCGTCAAAATAGCGGGTCATGATATTTTTTGCTTCTTCTCGTGAAATATCTAATCTTTCAGCGAGTCCGAATGAGCTCATACCGTAAAGCAGACCGAAATTTATCATTTTTGCGGCACGTCTTAATTCACTCGTAACAAGTTCAGGCATTACACCGAATACCCATGATGCAGTCTCCGTGTGAATATCGCGATTATTATTAAAAGCCTCGATTAATTTTGACTCGCCTGACATGTGCGCAAGGATTCGCAGTTCGACTTGTGAATAATCAGCTGAGACAAAAATATTTTCAGGATTTACAGGAGTCAAGCCTGATTTTATTTCATTTGCCCAGTGTCCAAATGCGGGGATATTCTGTAAATTCGGCTCTCTGCTGCTGAGTCGTCCCGTCCCAGTCATAGCCGGTTCAAATGTCGTGTGAATTATAGAATCAGAGTCAGCCGCTCTCTGAAAAGGTATAACAAAACTTGTGAGCATCTTTGTTAATTCCCTGTGTTCGAGTAATAATTTAGGAATTTCTGCGCCCGGACATGAAATATTTTCAGAAATTTTTGCGAGTCTCTCAAGAACTCCCGAGTCTGTTGCGTAAGAATTCCCGCTTTTAGTCATGCCTTCAGGGGTAAAGCCTAATTTTTCAAATAAAAGCCATGAAACTTGCTGAGGTGAATTAAGATTTATTCTGATTCCTGCTGTATTAGTTATAGTTGACTCAATTTCAGTTATTCGCGATTCCAGCTTTGATTGAATGCTTGAAAATTTTCCATGATTTATTCTGACACCGTGAGACTCCATTTTTGCTAAGACAGGAATTAACGGCAAATCTATATTATTCATGACATTTTGAAGATTATTATATGATTTTATTTCTGACTCAAGATTGCCGGCCATTTCTGCGAGAGTCTTTGCGGGGTCGTCGCTTTGTTTAATGAGCGTTACAATTTCCGGAAAATTTCGCGCTGTCATGTCAGGATGTAACAAATAATAAGCCGTCTTGAAATCCCATATGCTTTTACACGAGTCAAATAATTCGGGATTGCTTGTAAATTCTGCTTTATAGTCAAGTGTGAGAGTGTCAGCATCAGGCATTACAGAAATTTTTTTATTCGTGTCAAGTTCGATTCTTTGAGGGGGGATCTTATTACTTCCGATTCGATTTAATACACGACTCAAAGCAAGCCTAAAAGCTAAATTTTCTGCCTTGTCAAAATCTTATGCATTGATTTAATAATTCATAATCACCGGTGAAAATATCTTCTTTCAACTTGATTATATTATCGCGAGTCCATTTTGCCGCCTCGAGTCCATAGTCCTGAAATTTTTTGCGCTGACCCTTAGGCAAATTATCAAGTGAGTCAAATATTTTTTCTAAAGTGGGATAAACTGCTAAAATTTTCGTCGCTCCCTTATCGCCGACTCCGGGGACTCCTTTTACGTTGTCGGAATTATCGCCCACTATAGCGAGATAATCAGCAAATGAAGACGGCATAAATCCGTGTTCTTTCACAAATAAATCAACGTTATAAATTTCCGCGAAAGTTACACCGTGTTTTACAGGACGCATTAATCTTATACCAGTTCCAATAAGCTGCATTAAATCTTTATCGGACGAAACA
>CAJOEQ010000024.1 GCA_905233515.1 uncultured Synergistales bacterium | reverse complement strand
CTATAAATTCAATATCGACAAGATTCGCGCCGGCTTGTTTTGCCATTCCTAGAGTATTGCCTTTCACGTCATCGGGATATGTCGAAGTGCCGAGCAGATTTCCGACTCCTCCCCACGAGGCTATTACAATGGGCGCATAAACGTTATAAGGCTCATTATTATTCTCTATTACTGTAAAGCCCTCAATTTTGCCGTCATTTGTTAAGAGATTCACTAGTTGAGCATGATTATGGAATTCGATTCCAGCTTCGGCCAATTTCGGGAGCATAATTTTTTCGATTTCAACGCCGATTAAATTAGTCGTCTGACATAATGAACGCGGATAAGTATGACCCGACACATGACGCAATTTTATAGAGCCGTCTTCATTGTGAGCAAAAGTTACGCCCCATCTGCATAAAAGCTCATAGCCGTTAAAAGTATTTGCGGCCATTTCACGGACTAAATTTTTATTACCGATATTATAACCGGCCTTTAACATGTCTTCAGCGTATAATTCTGGAGTATCTCCATAGGGATTTTCAGGCAATACAAAATTTATCGCGGCAATATACGGAGTCCCTCCGAGTCCGTTCGCATAAATAGCAATGTCTTTTACGCCTAATTCGTGAAGTCTAGCAGCCGCCGCCAAAGCAGCTAAACCGCTCCCAGCAATTATTACTTTATGATGTTGACTCAATTTCTGCACCTCCTAAAAATTTTTATCTCATTTAGCCATTCACAGCCTGTGAAATTTACTTAGTGATAATACGTTACGAAAAAATTTTTACGCATGAATGCGGAGGCAACCCGTGCCCATTCCTAACTGAAAAACTCGGCTTGCCGAGCCCGCACCCCCTCCCCACCCAGAGAAGGCAGCCATATACGCTACTTCTTTGAATTTCTAGCGTTAATTAATAATATAGCAATTCCGATAACTGCTCCGATTATTGAGCTTATCATTTCAGGAGCAATCAAACTTAAGGCAGCAGCAAATAATATTACTCGTTCTAACACGTTTAAATGAGTCTTGAAATATCCTGCTACCATGACAGCTAAGAAATAAGTACCTAATGCAAGCTGAATAACTGCTCCATTCTCCTTTGAGCAATAACGGAGGATTATACACGAACACAAACGGAACTAAGAATCCTACCATAGCAAAAGTAAATCCCTTGAGTCCTGTTTTCATTGCGTCGGCTCCGGCAATTCCTGCGGCTGTATACGAGGCAACACAGACAGGCGGCGTAATTTGAGCCATTATCCCGTAATAGAAAACAAACATATTCGCGCATAAATCAGCAGTCGCGCGGGGGAGTCCAGTCTGCAACAAAATCGGCTGAATACAAGGCACAAATAAAATTACTCCGACTAAATACGCGGCAACGGTCGGAAGTGCCATTCCCAGAATCATACAACCGACCATAGCAATTACTAAGGCCAAGAATAAATAACTAGTACCAAGCGAACGAATCAAAGTCGATAAATTTGTAGCTAATGAAGTCTGCTGAGTTACGACGTTAATAATAATTCCGCATGCCGCTGTAGGAATAGCAATCGCCGCAGCCTGTTTAGCTCCATCAACACAGCAAGCCCATAATTTTTTAAGATTCAAGAAATCAGGCTTATTTACGAAATAATTTATAATGTCGCATGCAAGACAGGAAAAAATACCGACCATTCCAGCCCTCATAAGCGAATAACCGCGAATAATCCAGACTACAAGCAATATAGCAGGAATTAATAAATATAATCTCGGCAAAATTGGACGGTCTACTCTGATAGAAGAGTCGGCAGTTGTATCAAGATTTGCGGCTCTTTTTGCTGCTAATTTGTCAACGAGAACGAACACCGCGAAATAATAAGCTACTGCAGGAATTATCGCACTTGCAGCAATTGACATATAATTAACGCCTAACATTTCAGCCATGATAAACGCTCCGACTCCCATAATAGGGGGCATAATTTGTCCGCCTGTTGAAGCTACTGCCTCGACTGCTCCGGCCTCTTCAGGTTCATAGCCGATTTTTTTCATCATGGGAATAGTCATTACACCTGTTGTAGCGACATTTGCAACTGCTGAGCCTGAAATCATGCCCATTAATCCGGAAGATAACACAGCAGCTTTTGCGGGGCCTCCTGATGATTTATTAGATAATTTCATGCCCATATCGATTAAAAGCTGTCCGCCGCCTATAGTCGAGAAAAACGCTCCGAATACAATAAAATAAAATAAAGTATTTGCGCTCGTTAATAAAGGCGTGCCGAAGACTCCGCTTTCTGTCATTGTCATGCCTGAAGTAAACTCTTCAATAAATTGATCGAACGGTTTTAAATTCGTGTGCAAAATTCCCGGCAAATATGGAGAAGTCCACGCGTAAATTATAAACACTGTGATAAAAGCTGCTAAAATCCCGCCGAGAGTCCTATATACTGCAACGAGTAATAATAAAATCGCTACAATCATAGCCGCATGATCTATGGGTAAAACCTCTTCAACGCCGATAACAAATTCATTTAAGCGCGTGAACTGGCTCAAAATGTACCATGTTAAATAAGCTATTCCGGCAAATGCAAAAATGTCTATATAATTTACCCATGAATATTTATTTAATATGACTGGATCAGGAATTTCACCGATATTTTCGGCGGCCTTCTTGACTTTCTTGCGATAATAATTATCAGCTGGGAAATAAATAAATACCAGAGTCAGAGCAAATATTAAGTGGATCGGACTTTGTAACATGGGCGCGAATTGCTTAACAAGTGCTATATACATTTGGAACGCAAAAAAAGCTATTGTTACAATTATTGCTGCTATACTACGCAAATTCATAAAATTTTCAGCTCCTTATTTATTAATTCTAGATAAAAAACGAGGCTCGCCCCGTTGTCAGCAAATACCGTTATAGCCTTGCTGATTCCCCGAGTTGAGCCTGTAATTATTGCTGATGTTCTTTCTAGCTGGTAAGTTCATGAATTATTTAAACTCGTCGAACTCGTAGCCCATTTCTTTGTAATATTTTACTGCACCGGGGTGAAGAGGTGCGCCGTTGAGATCGTGTTTTCCTGCTGTCTTAGGATCAAACCATGCTAATGAGGCAACAGCGGCGGCAATGTCTTCTTTATTCTCGCAAATTCCTTTAACGAGCGCATATGCTACGTCATCAGGCATTGAGGCAGGGACTATAACATTTTGCTGTGAGCCCATTGACTGAATATCATGATCTAAGCCGTTCCAAGTTCCAGCTGTAACAGTAATAGGAGCATAGCCCATTTTGTTAAGATTTGCTAAAGTCTCAGGCTTTAACTGTACAAAGTGCATCGCATGAGTTAAACAAATTTCAGTCGTTGTCGCTTGGCCTGCGTCTACGTGGTCAATCGTCGCGTCATATAAATCGTCCTGAATTCCTGATTTAATTGCGTCGGTGCCTGTTTTCTCCCACGTTGCAAATTTTAAGAAATCTTCAACGCTGATTCCGCAAGCCTCGATTACTCTTTCTGCTGTGAGTTCGCCGAGAGTCCCGTTTTTCTTTGTGATGAGCTTAACCGGAATTTTTTTCGCAATAACTTCTTCTATAGTCGTACAGCCCGTTTTATCAACAAATGCCTTAGTGAACATTATATTAGCAAAAGCGTGGCCGAGTCCTCCTGCAATACTGCGAACATCGGGACAATCTCCGAATTGATAATCTTTCTTGCTTCTCTGATAGCTCCAGAGTGAAGGGCCTGCATTACCGACTATTAAATCAGCGCGTTTTCTCTGAATAAGAACAGGAGCACCGACTCCGCCGGGTGAGTTCGTTGTTAAATCAATTGTAGAACCTGCGGGGAGTCCCTTCAACATTGCGCCCTGAATAGCTGCACTTACTGAATAAGCACCGGTGCCGACTTCCTGAGCAGCAAAAACGAGTTTCACAGGCTCATTGAGTTCAGCATAAGCCGCTAAAGTGAGACATAACACTAATACTACTGCTAAAGCTAATTTCTTCATAAAAAATTTACCTCCTAAAAATTTTATTACACACCTGCATTTTTCGCAGATATATACCAATTATCATAAACAGATTTGTCTGCAACATATGGCCATCGCTCACCATTAAGCACAGCGAGACAGCCTTTAATACACATTTCAGCAGTCCTGAATGAAGCCTCTTTTGTAATAGAAGCAGAATGAGGCGAAAAAATTACATGAGGAATCCCTAAAGAACTTGCTTTGTTAATATCTATCATGTCATAACCAGTCCCTATACGCCCGATTACTCGTAATTTTTTACAGCGTGATATTAATTCTGCGCTGAATTTTTTTAAGGGAATTCGGATTATAAACGCTTCTGAGTCTGATAACTCATCGATAAAATTTTCAGAGTCAGAGTCATTTGCGATATAAACTTTATGAGGTTCTAACAATTTCAGAACTTCAGGACGTACAGGGAGATTGATTATAAATTTCATGATTTATGCTTTCTACTCGATTTCAAGAATAGGAACAAGGCTCATAAATAAATCTCTCTGAGCTTTAAGATTTGCGATACTGCCTTCAACGTCAAAATAAAACGGGTCTTGCCATGAGAAATCATTTACTATTTTCTTCCATTCAGGAGTCGCACATGCCTTCATAACAGCGTCATTCATTGCTTTAACTATTTCGGGGGGCGTTCCTTTAGGAGCTAATAAAGCATATTCAGTGTCAAGTTTTAATTCAGGTATAACGTCAGAGGCTGCGGGCTGACCGGGTAAAAGAGTCGGGGATTTTGACAAGACAGTGCAGAGACTGCGTAATTCGCCCTTCTCGATATAATCTGCCGCGCTTGAATATGGAATCGAAGTAGCGTCAATTGCATCACCTAATAAAGCCGTGAGTCTGTTCGCCGCGTCTCCTGCCTCAATGATATTAAATTGAGCTTTTCCGATGTTCATTAATACGCAAGCCATTATGTAAACTCCGCCGCCCATAGAAATTCCGAGTCTGATTGTGCCGGGCTTTTCTTTTGAGGCGTTAATTAAATCCTGCAGAGTCTTATACGGTGAAGAGGCTTTTACTACAATATTTTCACCGCTTTGAATTCCATAAACTGCGACGGGCTCAAATGCATTATAGCCAAAATCTACCATGCCGGTGGCCTCGTTGCCGTTGAGTGCCGCCGTATTAGTAGCAATAAAAGTATAACCGTCTTTCGCGCCGTTCCTATACTGCTGCATACAAGTAGCACCGTTTGAGCCTGTTACGTTACTTAAGACAACAGAGACTCCGAGAATTTTTTCAAGCTGAGCACCTAACTGACGAGCCATATAATCAGTATCTCCGCCGGCTGCATGAGTAACGTAAATATTAATCGTCTTAGTCGGCCAATCTGCCGCAAATGAACTTGATACGAGAACTAATAATAAAGCTGCTGCACATAAAAATTTTTTTCCCATAAATAAAGCCTTCTTTCTTGATAAAAATTTTTTATTTAATCCGGCCAAGTTTTTAATCATGACCGGAAATAACACAAAATTATTCGCTTAATTCCTGCTCTCTTTCTCGGGCGGCATCTTTCAAATTTGCACGGACTGAGAAAATTATTACAAGAATAGTAGCGACGATTAACACGCAGAAAATCGGATGATTATAAAATGGATCACTTGATGCTAATTGCGAGACTCTGCGTAAATTCTGCTCAAACGTCGGACCGAGTATAAACCCTAAAATCATAGGAACTGTAGGAATTTTCGCTTTAATCATCAAATAAGCCATTAAGCCGAATCCTACCATTACATAAGTATCAAATAATTGATTTGCATTACCAATCGCACCGATTCCGCATAAGACCATGACGATGGGCAATAAATAATTTTTCGGAATCTTCAGGACTGACACAAAAAATCTCATTCCCCAGAGCATGAATAAAAGCATAAAGACAGCTGCTATTAACATTGCTGTAAAAATTGCATAAACGACAGCTCCGTTTTTCTCGTAAATCAACGGGCCGGGTGCTACGTTATGAATCATTAAGCCGCCTAATAACATAGCTGTTGCAGGATCTCCGGGAATTCCCAGCGATAATAACGGGATAACAGCTCCGCCGATTGTAGCATTATTTGCAGTCTCTGAAGCGACTACTCCGTCCATTATGCCAGTGCCGTATAATTCTCTGTGCTTTGATGTATTTTTCGAGACAGTATAAGAAATCATACAGGAGACTCCGCCGCCTATACCGGGCAAAATTCCTATTCCTACACCGATTAAAGCCGAGACTATAGCATTAGGGATCTGCGCAAGAAATTCAGCAAAAGTGAATCCCGCTCCCTTCATTTTTACGTTCTCTTCAATCGTGAAATCTTGTTTTTTGCGGACTGACTCGGCAAAGAATAAACCTATTAACAACACGACTAATGCAAAGCCGTTATTTAACTGGAATAAATCAAACGTGAATCTAGGCCGCGAGTCAATCGGTGCGAGTCCTACAGTTGCAAGTAAAGCTCCTAATACTGCACTGATTAAACCTTTCGGCATGTCCGTACCAGTTAAAGCTACGACCATACTTAACGAGAATAAAGCAAGCGCGCAATATTCATAAGCCTGAAATTTTAACGCAAATGCACAAAGAACAGGAGCAAGGACTATTAATATCGCGATTCCTATTAGAGTCCCGACGAATGAGAATACAACTCCAGTTCCGAGAGCTCGCCCCGCTTGACCTTTATTTGCCATAGGTTTGCCGTCAAAACACGTAGCAACTGATGAGGGAGTGCCGGGAATGTTTAACAAAATCGCTGAAATCAAGCCGCCCGAAATTCCGCCGATATACAAGGCCATTAACATAGCGATTCCCTGAGATGCCGACATTGAATAAGTAACAGGCAAAAACATTACTATAGCCATTGTTGCAGTAAGTCCGGGAATTGCTCCGAAAATTATTCCGACTACGACTCCTATCGCGATCCATAAAATTGTAAGAGGCTGACAAACTGCTAAAATTCCTTCAAGTATCATTATTCGCAAGCCTCCTTATAAGCCAAAGCCGAATATACCGACTGGCAATAACACATTTAACATGACTCTGAAAATATAGAATAACAAGAAGCCCGCTATAATTGCAGTTATCAAAGCAGGAATAAAATTTTTGCCCCACTTGTTAACCGGAGTCAATATCAAAATTTGCACGAAAGTATATATACAAGTCGTTATTACAAAGCCAATCGAGTCCATAAAGCCGACATATAAAGCAAGAGCAATAAAGCTAAATATTACTTCTCTTTTCTCCCAGAGTGCCGCAAATAATGACTCGCCTTCAGGAAGTGCATTTAATGCTTTGAGCTTTCTATATTTGAGAATCCCCCGAATTATCAGCCAGAGACTTAATGCGAGCATTGACCCGCCCCAGAGCCAGGGAATAAAATGATTCGTTAAAGGAGTCGCGCCTAAACTCTTAAAGACTCGAATACCGGAAATTTTTGACATATAAAATATAGCAAAGATAGCTATAATTATTCCCGGTATAATATCTAGTTTATATTGCTTGTCCTTCTTCATAATTTGGCCTCCGGTTTACCCTGCCATTTCTCATGATTATAGACGCTTTTATCAGCAACAAAAGGCCATTTATTACCCTTTAGAATTTCAACGCACCCACGAACACACATTAAAGCCATTTTTATAACGGCCTCGCGAGTCTGGGCTGCTGAGTGAGGACTGACAATTAAATTTTTACACTGTAATAACGGGTAATCGGGCTTTATAGGTTCAGCGCAAAATACATCAGTTGCTGCTCCTGCGATCTCGTTATTATTCAGAGCGTTAATTAAATCTGTCTCGTTAATGATTCCGCCGCGGCTGCAATTTATGATTATCGCTGTATTCTTCATTTCGGCGAAATTTTTTGCGTTAATCATGTCCCGAGTCTCATCCGTCAAAGGCACATGAATCGTAATAATATCTGAGTCGCGTAATAAAGCCTCATAATCAGCGTAATATGCTGCTCCGAGTGCCTCAATTTTTTCTTGACTCAAAAATGGATCATAGCCGGCGATTTTCATTCCGCAGCCCTGACAGATTTTAGCAGTTTCTCGGCCTATTGCTCCGAGTCCTATAACTCCGACGGTTTTGCCCTCAAGCTCAAAAGTTTTCTTTGCTCCTCGAATCTCCCAGTTACCTTTACGAGTCTCTGAGTCGCCTTCTACAATATTTTTTGCTAAAGCGAACATCATAGCAACGGCGTGTTCTGCTACACTGCGATTATTTGCTCCGGGAGTAATTACAACGGGGATTCCTTTTTCTGCAGCCTTCTTAACGTCAATTGCATCATAACCGACTCCAGTTTTGCCGATGACTTTAAGATTTGGGCTGTTCTCGATTGCGTTTGAATCACATTTTGCGACTCTTACTATTAATGCATCAGCGTCCGCCATCTTGTCGAGATAATTATTCGGGTCAGGATTATCGGCTGAATAAATTTCAGTGAAGAGTCCTGATTCCTCAAGTGCTTTAATTCCTTCAGGGCAGACTGATTGAGTCATCACTATTTTCAATTTTATTTGCTCCCTCCGGCGAGTCTGATTCCGTAGTCCATTGCATTAACGAGACTCAAAGCATTTGCCCCGCCGTCTCCTGCATGGCCGAATCCTGTTCCATGATCAACACTTGCGCGAATAATAGGAAGTCCGAGAGTTACATTTATTCCGGCAACTGCTTCCCAGTGATGTTCATTCTTGTTATAGACAAAGCCTTTAACTTTCAGCGGGATATGTCCCTGATCGTGATACATGACGACTACAATATCATACCAGCCGCCGAGAGCTTTACTGAAAACTGTATCAGGTGGAGTCGGTTTCTTTTCAGGAATATTAACGCCCTCGCTCATGGCCTGATCTATAGCGGGCTGAATCTCGTCAATCTCTTCACGGCCAAACATGCCATCTTCTCCGCAATGAGGGTTAAGACCGGCGACTCCGATTTTAGGATTATCGATTCCGATTGCCTTCATAGCGTTATTTGCGAGCCTTATACAATCTAAGACTCTTTCTTTCTTGACTCTGTCGCAGGCCTCTCTTAATGCAACATGAGTCGACACATGAATAACTCTTAAATCTTCATGAGCTAACATCATCGCATATTTTTTCGTCTTAGTCTCATCGGCGTAAATTTCAGTATGACCTGAATAATGATGACCGGCCATATTAATAGCTTCTTTGCTTAGTGCATTAGTAATAGTAGCGTCGACTTCTTTATTTAGTGCCATGTGAATGACTTTAACGACATATTGATAAGCAGCCTCACCGCCTAATTTAGTCGCACCGAGCCCGAACGGTTTAGGATTATTGCAATCTCCGGGAATGTCAGAAGGCTTAATTATTCCCATGTCGTAAACGTCAATAGTTCCGAATTCAAATTTTGCGTCCTTAACGTCTTTAACGGGATTGATTTTTACGTCAATATTTGAAACTTTTTTAGCGACTTTTGCGGCGTATTCCATGCTTGAGACATCACCGACAACAAGAGGTTTGCAGCGGTCATAAACTGATTTGTCAGCGAGTGCTTTTACTGTAATTTCCGGGCCGTTTCCGAACGGGTCGCCCATGCTGATTCCTAAAATTGGTCTTGTCATGATAAAAATTTTCTCCTTCTCACAAAAAAATTAGTGAAGTCCGTTAGCTTTGCAGATCTCAAGAGTCTTCTTTAATGCTTCCATGCCCTCAGGGGTTATCTTGCTGAAAGGTCTTCTGCACGGGCCGACGGGATTCCCTAATAAACCGGCTGCTAATTTTACAAGCGTGTTAGGATTCCCATATTTGAAACAATTGCGGAAAATTCTTATACTGTCCTGAACTTTTTTCGCGCGTTCAAGATCTCCAGCCTCAAAAGCCTCATAAATTTCTACCATTGTACGAGGAAATACATTTGCACAGCCAGCGATTCCGCCCTTACCTCCGAAAACTAAAGCCGGAAGAATAAGCGAGTCATTTCCTGATAAAACGCTGAAATCTTTGCCGATTCCTGTAGTAAGCTCTATATATTGTTTCATGTTGTCAAAATTTCCGCTTGAATCTTTTGCGCCTAAAATATTCGGGACATCTTTAGCGAGTCTTGCTACTGTTGCAGGTGCTAAGGCGTTCCCAGTTCGAGCAGGAATGTTATATAACACTACGGGAATTTTTACGGATTCAGCAACGGCCTTAAAATGGTCGTATAACTCATCTTGTGAGGCGGCGGCAAAATAAGGAACTATTACAGATAATACATCTGCACCGATTTCTTCAGCTTCTTTGCTAAGTGTAATAGTTTCTTTCGTGGTCGGGCAGCCTGTACCAGCATAAACGGGGACTCTTTTCTTGGCCTCGTCGACTACATTTTTCAAGATTTCGACTTTCTCTTTATGACTGAGCGCGTATGCTTCTCCGTTAGTACCGAGTGCAAAAACTCCGCTGACTTTAGCGTCTATCATTCTATTAACTTGATTGCGTAGTTCACCGTAATTAATGCTCTCATCGTCATTCATGGGCGTTAAAATGGGCGGGATTATTCCTTTAATGAGCGTCATAATAAAATATTCCTCCTTATATAATTACATGATTTCAAGATAAATTTTCCTTGCGTCTTCGGGATTAACTTTTTTGCGGTTATTGACGAGTAAACGCGTTACCTGCATGCCGGACTCAACAAGTGAATCTAAATCGCTTTCAGGGACTCCGAATTCTTTCAAGCTCTTGGGAATGTCCAAATGCTTTACAATTTCGTCAAGTCTTTCAATTACAGCCTGACTCTTTGCTTCTTCTGTTGAAATATCGCCTTTAATGCACCTGTCATAAACTTTAGCAAATAAGCTCCTGCACTCGGACTCGTTGAATTTCATAACAGGGACTAACAAAATCGCGTTTGATACTCCGTGAGCAATGTGATACTTCCCGCCTAAAGGATAACTAAGCGCGTGAACTGCTGTTGTACCTGATGCAGTAATAGCGACTCCGCCGTAAAAGCTCCCGATTTGCATATTTAATTTTGCTTGCATAGCGTCAGGATCATCACAGGCCGAAATAATACTATTTAGAATCAAGTCAAGACCTTCAAGCGCAAAAGTATCACTAAAGGGGTTAGCTTTGTTACTCGTGAAACACTCTATACAATGAGCAAGTGCGTCAATTCCTGTAGCTGCTGCAATTTTTCGAGGTAATTTCTTAATCATAACAGCGTCAAGAATTACATAATCTGAAATCATAGCATTATTTACGATTCCGACTTTGAGCTGCTTTTCAGGGACTGCGACAATTGCATTAGGTGTAGCCTCGCTGCCTGTTCCTGCCGTCGTAGGAATAACAAGAGTCTTGATATATTTTCGCGCTCTTGTAGGGTCATCAAGCAAATCTTTAATGCTGTAATCTTCAGTCATCAACACGCTTGAAAGTTTTGCAGTGTCCATTACTGAACCGCCGCCTACAGCAAGTATAAAATCTGCTCCGTACTCTCTGCACTGATCGACTAATTTTTGAGCTTGAGTGTAACTTGGCTCAGGCGGTAAATCATTCAAAATTTCATAAGCGACTCCCGTTTTCTTGACCTCGTTTAATGGGAAGTCGAGAAGTCCCGCGCCTTGTATTCCCTTATCTGTGAAGATTGCTAGTTTCTTGACTCCTTCAGCTTTGAGAATCGCGCCGATATTGCTTAAAGCGTCATCACCGCTGAAAACCTGTTTAGGCATTCCTAAAGTATATTTCAATTTTTATATACCCCCTTCTATAATTTGCCGATTAAATAAATTTAACCGGATAATTTTTTATTTTGCCAGCTTCACGAGTAAATCAGCCTCACCGAATCCTCCTGATTTAGTCATGATGTAATAAATCTTCCCGCTATAAATAAAACTTGTCAGCACTACACCTTTTGCAAGTTCGCATATCGGGATTAATTCACTGACATTAACTGACTGCATTAAAGCAAGCAAAGTATCTCCGCCCACGCACATTAAACGCGAGTCGAGTCCTAAATCAAGTAAATTTTTTGCTGCTCCTGTAACTGAACGCGAAATATTTAATCTGACCTCGTCAATACTCAAATTATTAGCTCGTATAAATTCCTGAGTCGCTTTATTATCATTCTCGTTATTTGCGTCTAGAATCGCATTAAAATTTTTTATCTCGTCAAGACATTTTTTAGCGAAATCTTTGCATTCTTGACTATCAGGCCAAGAGGGACTCAATTTTTGCGCGACTGATAGAGAAATTTTCTTGAATCCGTGTTTTGCTGCAAAATCGACTTGAGCGCGCGTTACTGGGTTGACACTTCCGCAGATCATGAAAAATTTTGCGGGCATTTCGGGAATTTTTGCGCAAGATTCATTAAATCCGAGAACATTTGCTAGAATCCCCGCGAAGGCTGCACAACCTGCAGAGAGTCTCAAATTATTATTTTCTGCGATTCTCATCATGTCAGATTCTGACTCAGAGTCAAAAATTTTTATGCCTGTCTTGCTAGTTTGAGATGATATTATTTCTTGAACACTTGAGAATTTCACCGGCTCAAACGGGTCAGCACCGAACATACTTTTTGCGACTGGGACTCCGTCAATGTAGTGAACGCCGTTTTTTGTGATTCTATTCATGGCCGGGAATGCTGGCACGAACACGAGCGAGTCAAAATTAAGAGCATCCATGCAAGCCGCTAATTCTGCGCCTATATTTCCGCGTAAACCTGAATCAGTCTTCTTATATATATATGGGACATTTGAGCGGCTCACGAAATCACGAACTATTTTATATGCTTTATCGGGTGCTAAGTGCCGAGTCTCTGAGTCAAATATAAGCACGTCAAGATTTTCATTTTCTGAATCTGTAAAATTATAATTAGAATCAGTAACGACTTTAACATTTGCGCCTCTTTGTGCGAACTGGACTCCGGAGTCTAATGACCCTGTAAAATCGTCCGCTATGATTAATAATTTCAGCACGTTAGCCCATGCCTTAAATATTAAATTTTTTAGGATATTGCGCATAATCTATCAAAAATTTTCAGATAATAAATCAGTCATTTTTCATAAATAAATAAATTACGCGTGAAAATCTTTTATCTTTCGTGAAAGTCATTCATGCCTAATTGTTAAATTTTCTCAAGAGTGAAATAATTTGCCCATAAAATTTTATGTACCCTGAAGCCATTAATAAATAACAGAAAGGAGGCAGATTTAAAAAATGGATTTCAATATTGCATTAATTGAAGATCAAAAAAATGACGCTGATAAATTAAGCACAGTTATTCGTAAGTGTTTCGCAAAACAGCATGTAACAGCAAAAAATATAACTCACTACACGAACGGCAGCGAATTTTTGCGAGTCTTTGAGCCTGAAAAATTTCAAATTATTTTCATGGATATATTAATGAATGAGCTTAACGGAATAGAGACAGCCGGCCAAATCAGATTAAATGACTCTAAAGTCCTGATAATATTTATAACGTCGTCAAAAGATTTCGCGCTTGATTCGTTTTTTTCTGCCTCCGTGCCAGTCAGACCATTTGATTATATTTTGAAACCGTATGACTCCGAGCGTCTTTGCAGGACTTTAACAGAAGCAGTGAAAATTTTAAAATCTCCTGATCCCGCGTTAAATGTCCGAGTCTCTAGAAGTACTTATAATATACCATATAGGAAAATTTCGGCGGTACTCTCAAATAATCACGCTGTAGAAATCATAATGAGTGATAGTAACTGCTTAATTTGCTCAATGAAATTTAACGAGGTCGAAAATATTTTAATGACTGATAGACGCTTTTTATTATGCAACAGGGGGATAATTATAAACATGGATTGTGTTAGATCTCTGAGCAGCGATAAAGAATTATTTATTATGAAAGACGGCGGGCGTTATCCGTTGAAAGTCAGAGGCCGCGCGAAAATTATAGATGACTTCACGCAATATCAAATCTCAAGAATTCGAGGGAGTGCGGGAATATGAATTTATATTTACGTTATGCACTTGAATTCGCGATAATAATACCAGCCGCTATATTTGCATTCATGCCGGTTAGTGAACATTTTAAAATTAACTCGTTTATAGTTTACGGCCTGACAAGTATTTTTCTTGCGTGCTTTATTGCTGCGGGGGCGTTTTTCAAGTCTAAGGCTGCATTTATTCCGGGCTTGCTGGGATTATTCCTGATTTATTATTTCTGCGTCGATATGCAAATCAGCAAAAAATTATTTTGTTTCTTCAATGCTGTGATGTTATGTGCGATATGTCCAGCTTACACGATTATTTTAATGGGACCTTTTGAGCTTGAAAACGAGTCCGGCGTGTTTTTACTTGAGTCAGGTTTTATGAATCTTGCTATAGCTCTATTAATGATATTAATTTTTATCAGGACGACCTATAAAAGAATTCCCGTTTTGCTCAATGAAGAGAGAATTAATGCGATATGGGATTATTTATTCTTGATTCCGCTTGTGATGACGATATTAATTTACTGGGCTACACCTGTGAGTCCTCGTGTTGTCATGACTGGGCGAGTCATATCTCTTTTTCTTTTTGCATTAATACCGACAACAATATTTATTTTATATTATATTTTCTGGTGGATTACTGCAAAATTAACAGAGAGCGCGAATTTACAGCAGGAAAATATTTTATTGAGACTCGAAAATAAGAGATATAACGAGCTGAAAAGCTATATAGAACACGCTAAAATTTTAAGGCACGATTTCAGGCAGCATTTACACGTTATAAGCGAGCTTGCAGACGAGAAAAAAATCAATGAGTTACAAAAATATTTATCGCAATTAAATGACTCATCAGGGACAAAATATATAATGCTTTGCTCAAATAGTGCTGTAAATGCTATAGCTTCACATTATGACTTGATTGCGAGAAAACAGGATACAAAAATTTCATGGCGGCTTGAGATTCCTTCAGTTTTGCCGGTGAAAGAGTCAGATTTTTGCGCAGTACTAGGAAATTTGACAGAAAACGCGTTAAAAGCCGTCAAGAATCTAGACTCAAACAAGCGCAATATAAATATAATTTCGTCAATGCTTTCTGACTCAATGCTGGGACTCTCGATTGATAATCCATTTGAAGGCACAATTAAATTTAATAAAAACGGGCTGCCTTTATCATCAGGGATCGGGCTGTCTTCAGTGTCAAACATAGTCGGACGTTACGGCGGCTCATTGAACATAAACACGGACAATAATATTTTTTCGGCTGGATTGATATTTTATATCAATAACGTGTAATTTTTAGGAGAAATGGCTCGCAATTATGAGTCTTTCTTGAATAAATTAATTTTTTTAGGAGGTTTATTTATTATGAAGCGTTTTGCTTTAGTATTCGCGTTAGTGTTAGTGCTTGCTATTTCGGCAGGTGCTGAGGATTTCGGCAAGTTTACGGCAGATGTTCCAGCAGGTTGGACAACAACACAGAACGGCCCTACAACAATTTTTACGAAAAATGACAACACTTCGAGTCTTTCAATCACTGTAGACGAGACCGGCGGAGCAACACTCGAACAGCTTGCAGATGCTTTTGTTGATGCATTCAAGAACAGCGGCAGCTTCACGGATTTTACAAAGCCTGAAAAAGGTGAAGACGGCAGTATTACATTTGACATGAAAACTACAAATGGCGTTGTAAGTAATTGCATGATCACTTCAGAAGATGGCAAATACTTATTAGTAGTCGTAACTGGAGCAGAGAACGGCGGAGAAGATCTTGTCAATATCATGAACTCAATTAAAGAGAAATAAGTTTTTACCCATAACGCATAAAATTTTTTTCGAGGGAGTCTCCGGACTCTCTCATTATTTTATGCGCAAAAAAATAGCGGAATAGAGCGCAAAATACTCTACTCCGCAGAAATATTAATAAATCTTAATCTAAATCATAACGAACTTTTGAATAACCCTGTGCAGATGCTTTTTTGTACCATGAGGCAGCTTGCTGGGAGTCTTTCTTTACGCCGATTCCCTTTTCATACATGACTCCGAGATTATTTTGTGCGAGTGCATAGCCTTGATCTGCTGCTTTCTTGTATAGAGTCGC
>CAJOEQ010000023.1:582-20246 GCA_905233515.1 uncultured Synergistales bacterium | reverse complement strand
CTTTATCCATTTTGAAGGGAATATTATTTTCGCTGTAAACGTCTTCAACGGGATTGCGGCCTATTCTCACATAAGCGGTCTTGTTATCCTTTAATAACTCCTCAAAAACGCACCTAGTTTGAAATCTATCACTCGGCAAATAAACCCGCATATTTGGAATTGCACTCATAGCGGCTATATCTTGACAAGAATGATGAGTCATCCCTAAAGCTCCATAACTGACTCCGCCGGAAATTCCGATTAATTTAACGTTCGTATCTGAATAAGCACAATCTACTTTGCATTGTTCATAACTGCGAGTCGAAATAAACGAGGCAGGAGAAACCGCAAAAGATTTCTTACCGCATGAAGCAAGACCGGCAGCAATACTCACTAAATTTTGTTCAGCGATACCGACTTCAACGAACTGGGCGGGGAATTCGTCAGCAAATGAAGACAACGAGGCCGACCCGCGCGAGTCACTGCAAAGAACGACAATATTTTTATCACGTGAGGCAGCTTCTTTCAAGACCTCACACATTACAGCACGATTTGCAATTTTATTAGCCATTGAGTAAAGCCTCCTTATATGCTGCTATATCTGCGGCGATTTGTGTATATTCTTCCTGATTCGGTAATTTGTGATGCCAGCCCGCTTTATTTTCCATGAGAGGCGAGCCCTTACCCTTTAGAGTCTCAGCTATTATTACAGTCGGACAACCTTTTGTGCGTTCTGCAATGTCTAAAGCGTCGCTAATCTGCTGAATGTCATTACCGTTCATTACATTTATAACGTTCCAGCCTGAAGCCTCAAACCTCAAAGCAATATTTCCGGGCGATAAAACGTCGTCGACATTTCCGGAAATCTGCAAATGATTATGATCTACGAATGCGCATAAATTATCGAGTCTATAATGACCAGCCGCCGCAGCACCTTCCCAGACTGAACCTTCTGCGAGTTCTCCATCTCCCATTAACGTATAAACACGGTAATTTTTCTTGTCCATTTTGCCAGCGAGTGCCATTCCTACACTTACTGACAGGCCATGACCTAGAGATCCCGAATTCATTTCTATACCGGGTAAAGTATTATGCGGGTGGCCTATGTATTCAGAGCCGAAACGTGAAAATTTTGCTTTGACCTCGTCAAGATTCATAAAGCCTTCATAACTCAAGACTGCATAAAGAGTCTCTACACAATGGCCCTTGCTTAAAACGAATCTATCACGATCGGGGCTGTCTTGAGTCTCAGGAGTTACGTTCATTCGCTCATAAAGAGTTAATAAAATTTCCGGCTCGCTCATATCTCCGCCAATATGACCGCCGCCGCCTGCCATGATAATATCAAGTGCATCACGCCTAATGTCAAATGCTTTCACGCTTAAATCTTTAACGTTCTTAATTTTGCGCATAATTTACACCTCATCAAATTTTACATCTTCGCCGTGTAAGTAGGCTTTTACTTTATCTTCAATGGGATCATATAAATCGGGCTTGACTCCGATATATTTGCAGGCCTCATAAATAATCGGTACTATATCGCCGTGAATCGCTGCAACATGATGGATATAAGGCCCTTCGACGACTTTTGCCTCAAGACGCTTTAAATTATTTACTTCGATCCATACATAAGTCCCGCGAGTAAAAGGCCCGTCAATTCCGCGAGCATGACCCAGCAAAATAGAATACTCCCCGCCGTCTCCGTCGAATCTTACAAGACTCATTAATCCGTGTTTAGCTTCTGCACTGACTGCTCCATTTTGAGGGAATGCAACAGGTACGCAAATAGTCGGCTTTTCTTGAGCTACTGAAATCGGCCAAGGCCCGCAATGTTGTAATAATTCGCCGTTGTCATTATCGGGGTGTCTAACTGTCCAGTCTGAGAACATTACTCGGCGTTCGTTCATAGTTGCTGCTTCTGCGAGTAATTGCGAAATTGTGCCGTGTATATCAGTCTCACAAACAACAGGGATTCCCTCTTCATTCAATAAACTATTTGCGGCACAAGGCATTATATTAATTTCGTCCTGAAGAGCATTCCAGCACTGAATCGCTATAGCATTACAGCCGTATTTTTCCGCTAAACTCTTCATTGCTGCTTTTAACTCTGCAACGTGAGCAAGTGAGTCATCTTCTATCTTGCAAATCATGTTGTCTTTGCAATATTTCACGATTTTAGCGACTTCTTTTTTCTCCTCACGCCATTTTTTCATTTCCGCGTATAATTCAGGAAGAGGAATCGGCGATAATTGAATGTTAAATTTTTCGAGTAATTCGCCCTCATTGCACATAGTTGACCAGAAATCGAACGGACGAGGGCCGATCTGTAAAATTCTTGTGTGTCTGAAGACTTTAACGACATTGCAGACGGCTATAAAATCACGTAAACCGCGCTCAAATTCGGGATCTGTCAAATTGCAGTTATTCATGTAAGTAAAGGGAACTTTGAATCGCCTTAAAACTTTACCAGTTGCAAATAATCCGCATTGACTATCACGGAGTCTCATTCCGTTTTTGTCAGGTCTCTCATCGCGTGGCCCCCATAAGAGAACAGGCACATTTAACTCTTTTGCGAGTCTTGCGCATTCGTATTCAGTCCCGAAATTTGCATGTGGAATAAATAAGCCTGCTACTTTTTCAGCTTTAAATTTCGCGCAAATCTTTTCGAGTCCTGCGTCATCATATAATAACCCTTCCTCGTTTACGTCATCAATATCAACAAAATCAATATTTAACTCTTTGAGCCGTGCCGCCGTAAGTTTTCTATATTCTACAGCCGCAGGAGCTGAGAAAATAGCCCGCCTTGTTGGAGCAAATCCGATTTTGATTTTCGCGCCCTGATGTTCCGGAGTTTTCGCGGTTTCTTTCTTGATAGTTTTTGCCGCCTTCTTTGCTGCCATGATTAATAACCCCCCTGAAAAATTTTATTTCGACTCGTTTCTTGCTTGAAGAGCCATTTTCGCTTGTAAATTTCTCTGAGTCTGATCTATTATGACTGCGAGAATAATTACAGCTCCTCTTATTATTTTCTGCCAGAATTCAGAGACTCCGCACATTGTCATTCCGTCATTGATTACGCCTATAACGAACGCGCCCACGATTGTGCCGATTATAGTACCCGAGCCGCCTGACATTGAAGTCCCGCCTAAAACAGTCGCCGCTATTGCGTTCATCTCCCAGCCGTCGCCCGATGCAGGATGTGCCGCCGATAATTGAGCAGTGTTAATTAATCCTATCCAAGCCGCACAAAATCCGGAAATCACATAAGCTAAAATTTTCACTTGATCTGATTTTATGCCTGAAAGTTTTGCGCTTTTTTCGTTGCCTCCGACTGCTAATAAATGCCAGCCCGTGGGAGTCCGATTTAATAATAAAGCAGCAATTATTGAGAGTATAGCGAAAACATAAACGCCCGCAGGAATTCCCAGCCAGTTAGCTCCGAGTGCCTTTAGTCCGACATTTCCGAGTCCTTCAAAGCCGCCTATATTCGGGAATGTTGCGCCGCCTGATCTCAAATTCGCGAGTCCTCGACAAATATACATAGTACCGAGAGTCGTAATAAATGCTGCTACGTTTAATTTTGTGATGATTAAGCCGTTCACAAGTCCTATTAAGCAGCCTATACAGAGCATTAATATAATAATAGCTGGAACTGTAAAATAAATCGTCTTCCCGCCGATCGTCAAACCTTCCTGAATGAGTCCGCCTGCTAACATTCCGACGAGTCCGACGACTGAACCGACCGATAAATCAATGCCGCCCGTGATAATTACAAATGTCATGCCGAGCGCGAGAATTCCATATAAAGCTACGTGCTTTGCTACCATTGTTAAAGTGTTCAATGATAAGAAAGATTTTGACGCAAAACTAAAGAATATTACAAGCAAAATTAATACTATAAACGTACGACCTTTTAAGAGAGTCATAATTAGCTGGCTATTATCTTTTTTCATGATTAATAATTTCACCCCGTTTTATTTAAGCAGCCTGATTTTTCCCCGTGCCGAGTCCAGCATATGAAGCACGTACTAAATTATCTTCTGTGATGTCAGCACCTTTTAATTCAGCTGTGCATTTACCATTTGACAAAACATAAATTCTATCAGCGATGGCCATTATTTCTTTGAGTTCCGACGAAATTACAATTATTGAGAGTCCGCGCTCCGAGAATTCGTGTATAATCTCGAAAACTTCAGTTTTTGCGCCGATGTCAATACCTCGTGAGGGCTCATCCATTAATAAAATTTCCGGTTTTGTCATGAGTCCTTTTGCGATTACTACTTTTTGTTGATTGCCTCCTGACAGTGAAAGAATCGGCAGCGTTTTATCAGCTACTTTTATGTGAAGTTCTCTAATTTCTTCGTCAACTGCTGCGCCCTCTGCTGTATAATCCATGAGGCCGAATTTTGCAAAATCACTCAATGACGCAAGAGAAGCATTTTTGCAAATATCAAGACTTTGCACGAGTCCTTGTCTCTGTCTATCTTCAGGAACAATAGCAAAGCCCGCATTTAATTGATCTGCAATAGTGCCGACTTTCATTTTTTGATTCTTGTAAAAAATTTCTCCGCTGTGTTCGGGGTGCATTCCCATTAAACACTCAAATAATTCGCTCCGGCCTGCTCCTAAAAGTCCGTAAATGCCTAGCACTTCACCTTTTTTCAGGAACATATTAACATTATCGAGAAGCCATCCGCCGCCAGTTTTAGGCAAATATAAATTTTTGACCTCTAAAATTTTTCCGGCCTTGTCTAAGTCAATACTGCGTGTGAATCTGTGATACTGGGTATTCTTCCCGACCATGTTTTCAACTATCCATTCAAGTTTTATATCTTTAATATCAGCGTCGGCTACGTACTTCCCATCGCGCAAAATCGTAACATGATCGCCGATTTCCATAATTTCCTCGAGCCTGTGAGAAATATATACGATTGAGATTCCCTGTTCGAGTAATTCACGCATAATCTTGAATAAAACTTTAACTTCTGCGGCAGATAATGAGCTTGTCGGCTCATCCATAATTAAGACTCTTAAATCACTGCTCACGAGATTGCGCGCAATTTCGACCATTTGCTGCTGTCCGACTCTTAAATCTCCGACTAGTGTATTAGGGTCAATTTCATGCTCAAGACGCTTTAAAACCTTTTTTGCGCCCTCAATATGAGCCGAATCATTTAACAGCCCGAAATTTGTCTGTTCGTGATTCATGAAAATATTTTGATAAACTGTTAAATTTGGAAATAGGCTTAATTCTTGATGTATTATTCCGATTCCTTTTGCTCTAGCGTCGTTAATGTCCCTGAAGTAGACTTCTTGACCGTCCATATACATTTTACCTGATGAAGGCTGCTCAATTCCGGCTATCATTTTCATGAGAGTTGATTTTCCTGCTCCATTTTCACCGATTAAGACATTTACTTTTGCTTTGAGTAAATCAAACGAGACTCCATCAAGAGCCTTAGTACCGGGATAAATTTTGTCAATTTTTTCGCAGTGTAAAACAACATTGGGATCTTCAAACATTATAGAAATCCCCCTCCGTTATTCAATCACTATAGAGACAGGAGTAATATTTACCTGATTCCCCGATGAGACCGCCGCGCCGATAACTGTTATAGTTTTGCCCTTGATTGAGTCATTTATTGCAAGCGGTGTTACTACGTCTTTATCTAATTGAGAATTCAAAGCCTTTGCATATTGACTCCATTCGGTTTGATTCGTGAAGTCGCCGAATTTCTTTATTGTCTGAGAGTCTCTTACGCTTGTACCAGTGTAAACGCTCCCTAACTGAACAGAAAAAATCATATTGCCCGAGTAATTTTCAGGAGTAATTATTATAGATTTTCGCTTACCTCCTGCCTTAGATGAGAACTCGCTGACAGTGCCATGAATCTTTATAGCTTTACCTGCTCCGAGTGCGTTTAAATCAATTGCGTTAATTTCTGCGGCGTTTGTCGTGATTTCTTCTGAAATTTTTGCCCAGTCGCTGCCTGAACTCTCTGACGCGTCAAATGCTTTCACACCTGTATATTGTCCTTCAGTGCCTTTATCGATGACTTTTGCGGAATTTGCCACGAATGCACCGAGAGCTATTATAATTATCACTGCAAAAATTTTAGCTTTCAATTATGAGTCTCCCCTCTCATTATAAATATTAAAAACGGGGGAATTCATGACTCCCCCGCCGGTGAATTTAATAAATTATTTCTCTGTATAAACGAACTGCGAGAGATTCGCGACGTTATCTTTTGTAATAGCGATACAAGGTACTAGCTGTTTTTCTTGAGCGGGTTTCTTGCCTGTTCTGATAAATTCGTCGGCCTGCTCGATTGCCATTTCTGTAATTCTTGCGATCTGCTGTAAAGCTGTTCCGACCATTTGACCTTTTGCAACATATGCCGCCGCGTCGTCTGAACCGTCAAGTCCGATAATTTTTATATCCGAACGTTTTGCGTCTATACATGCCTGAGTAGCTCCGCAAGCCATTGTGTCATTTCCGCAGATAATGCCTTTGATTTCAGGATGAGCCTGTAAAATTGCCTCAGTCTTTGAATATGCTTCAGTCTGATCCCAGTTTGCTGTCTGTTGAGCTACCATTTTTAAATCAGGATATTCATTTATAACTGAATGATAATTTTGCGAACGTACCCAGCAGTTAGTATCTGATTCACGGCCTAATAATTCCGCGTAATCTCCTGCATAGTCCATAGCTTCTACCCATTTTTCAGCGATTGCGGCTGCTCCCTGTGCGTTATCTGCTACGATTTGAGCAAGTGCGAGTCCTGACTCGTTGATTTCGCGGTCGATTAAGAAAACGGGGATTTTTGCGTCGATTGCCTTACGAATTGCCTCGATTGAAGCATCTGCACCGGCATTGTCGCAAATTATAGCGATTGCCTTATCAGCTATTGCGGCCTCAAATAATTCAAGCTGTTTTGCTGCGTCGTCATCGTGTGAGAAACATTTTGGAGTATAACCGAGTGCGGTAACTTTTGCGGCTCCGACTCTCTGTTCAGTTCCGAAAAATGGATTTGATGTTGAAGGCGTAATAATATAAATGATTCCTCCTGCAGCAAAAGCACTTACTGCAAAACACACAACAAGAACTGCCGATAAAGCAGCAATAAGTAATTTTTTCATTACGAAATTACCTCCTGAATAATATTAAATTGTATAAAAAATTTTGGTGAATATAATATATATAACTCGTGAAAATTTTTCAATGCATGAATTTATGTATATTGCTGAAAATATTTCTAGAGAATGCAAGGGCGGGAGTAAAAAAATTTTGTGTAAAGACTCGCATAAATTATAAAAATTTTCTCGTTTATTTCACGTTTTTATTACTTTTCTCGCAAAAATTATCACAAAAAAATTGCATTACAACAAAAAATTTTATCTCTGTTATTTCTTGCTATGACTGGAAAATTTTAATATTTTTGTAGCTGTAAATGTAGCTGTAAAATTTCTCTCTTTCACGTTAAATTTCTAGCAAATATTTTATCATGTCATATAATTATAATTACTCACAAAAAAATTTTATAGAAACGGGGTTATCTCAATGTTAAAGGGTATTCCTGATGTATTATCCGGCGATTTGCTGAAGGTCTTAGCAGATATGGGACACGGCGACAAAATAGTAATATCTGATGGCAACTTCCCATCGGCTTCAATGGGCAAAAACGGCGTAGTAATTAACTGTAAAGGACTCGGAGTTCCTGAAATTCTTGACGCTGTTTTGAGTTTATTTCCGCTTGATACTTTTGTTGATAAGCCAGTTACTTTAATGAAAGTAGTACCCGGCCAAGAAGTAGAGACTCCCATATGGGACACTTACAAGCAAATAATTTCGAAATATGACGATCGCGGAGAAAATGCGATTCAATTCGTAGAAAGATTCGATTTTTACGAGGAGTCAAAAAAATCATATGCCATCATTGCAACGAGTGAGACTGCTTTATATGCTTGCATGATTCTACAGAAGGGCGTAATAAAATCATGAAAGTTTTATCGTTCGGATCTCTAAATATTGACTACGTTTATAATGTACCTCATTTTATAGTGAGGGGTGAGACTTTGGCGGCAAAATCTCTTGACACTTACAGCGGCGGAAAAGGTTTAAATCAATCTGTAGCACTTGCAAGGGCTGGGCTGGAAGTTTTTCACGCGGGGGCAGTCGGTGAAGGAGCAAAATTTTTACTTGATGAGCTTGAGTCAGCCGGAGTCAATACTGATTTTGTAGCAAAACTTGAAAATATTCGCACGGGACATACTATAATACAACGCAGTGATGACGGCGATAACTGCATAATTCTTTACGGCGGTGCGAATCAGTCAATTACTCGCGAACAAATAAATAAAACTCTCGAAAATTTTTCAAGCGGTGATGCCCTAGTAATTCAGAACGAAATTAACGAGATTGAATATTTATCTAAATGCGCGAAAGAAAAAAATATGATTGTAGCTTTCAATCCTTCGCCTATGGATTCGAGTATTATTCCAGTTTTTAACAATGCCGATTATATTTTGCTTAACGAGATAGAGGCCGGGCAATTCCTGAATCAAGATATTACAAGCAAGACTCCGGAATATATAGCCGGTGAACTCTGCAAAAAATTACCTGACTCAAAAATTGTTTTGACTCTGGGAGTAAACGGCTCAATTTATAAAGATAAAAATATAACTTGCAGGCAGGACGCAATAAGAGTTAAAGCAGTCGACACTACAGCAGCGGGAGATACTTTTACGGGGTTTTTCCTGTCAGGAATCTTTGAAGGCCGTTCACCTGAATGGGCTATGAAATTCGCGGCAAATGCTTCGGCAATAGCAGTAACTCGACCGGGGGCAGCTCCTTCTATACCGTCAAGAAATGAAGTACTAGAAAAATTATAAATCACAACGCCGGGACTCGCTTTTAAGACAAAATCCCGGCAAAAAATTTAAATATTTACTCCTGCATCCGTGAAAACTTTTATAATTTCGTCAGCTGGTTTATAGCCTATTTCCTGCGCTATTTCCTTCCCTGTTGAGTCCCTAAATATCAAAGTCGGCACAAATCGCACGTTATATTTTCTTGCTATATCGGGATTATTCTCTAAATATACGCTTGCTGTAGAGATCCGGCCTTTATATTGAGTCTTAATTTCGCGCATGACTCCTGACATTTTCACGCAGGCCGGGCAATTTTGAGTCGATAACATTATAACCGTCGGTAATTCAGCAAACGCAGCGGAACAGGACGCAATAATCAGCAAAATAGTTAGTAAAAATTTTTTCATGATAGATACACCCTTATAATAAAATTTTAAGCAAATTTTAAAACTTTGAGAGATAATCTTAAATCCATAATAATAACTAATTTTTATTGCGCTATAATTGAAAAAATACAAGGAAAATTTACTATTTAATATAAGGAGCAATGCCTAAAAATGGAAGAACAAGGAAAAATTATAAGTTCGTGCGACGTTGACGAAAATTTAGCCCTGCAAATGTGGACAAGAGGGAAGACTCCGAGACTCTCTGTTTTCAACAAAAATAAGAATCAGCGTAAATTAATCTCTATAGCATGGGTAGAAAAGCGCGACAGGACTCTATCAATCAACGGCAAAAATAAGGGTGAAAATGTCTCGTATACTGTTCAGGATTTCGAGCCTGCTATACAGAAAATTTTAGCTGCTTTTTCCGTAAATACTAATTTCAAAGTAAAATTTTTCACCGTCGTTGTTGATTTAGAGAAGGCTTTACATCATCCTGAATTTGTCTCAGGAGCCAGCGAGCTTTCTTTAATGTCAGAAGATAAACGCTCATCAATGTGGATTAATGACGGCTCCGGCGATAAAGATAAATACCCGTTCGGAATTTTCCGGCCATTTTTCCCAGTAAAAGACTCTGAGGCTGATTTAATGATTCCTGAAAAATTGCGTGTAACTTCACAGGCTGCACGAGGCATTGAAGGCTTAATGAATACAGGAATCCCCGCAGCTCTCAAGAAAGCAAATCCCGAACGCTGGCACAATGTAATAAGAGTAACTGCGGCGGCTATGTTGTTAGGATTCTCATATTGCGGCGGAGAAGGCATAAAAATGTCTGATTATTTATGGTCAGCAGGAGAAAAACAGAAAGTTCCCGGAAATTTGCCCGGCATGAAAATCCCCGTCAAAAAATTATCTTTGCATGATCCTGAGTTATTAAAACTTGGCTATAAATTAGCGGCTTATGTGAGGCACTATTATTATATTGATGACATTGATATAAATTACGTTGGAGACAGCGAGAAGGACGCTCAAGAAAGGGGATTCACTAAATCGCGGCGAGTAGATTTCTCAACGGGGACTCTGGGTGATGTGCCTTATCGAGTAACTTTTTTTGAGAATGAGACGATGGGATTAACTGCATTTGGCTGTTCACCGCGAATGAACACGACTAAGCACACCGGCGACATGATGATAACTATACCTACAGAAAGTTATAAAGCTGCTCTTCATAATGACACGATGGGCGGCCCTGAAGATGATTTCTTTACGTTGACTCGTTTATTATGGGCTAAACAGTTTAAAACTTGGTACGAAAATATTAAGCCATATGTAAAAAGTTTTGCAGGACTGGTGAATTAAATGCAAGTCAAAAAATTTTTATGGCTGATTTTATTAATTGCCCTGAGTGTAAATATTTGTGAGGCTGCTGACTCTCGGCGTATATCAGTCGTTATATTTCCTGCTCAGAATTCTACAGAGCTTGAAATCTGGGAGAGTAAATTTTACCCCTACGACGTATTGACTCAGAAAATGAATGACTATTTAGAGTCAATGTTCAAGCGATCGCCTTTTATTGACGTGAGAGTCCTAGATGAGGCCGGAATGAATCGCTGGCTGTCTTCTTCACGTCGGGGCGATGATATGGCCGTGCAGATTGAATTATTCAGTTCGACAATGCATGATAAACACGCACTCGGCAATTATGAATCCGGCAAATTTTTAATACGCTTAAAAGTTTTTGACTCTGCACGAGCTAAACAAATCGCAGTCAAGAATGTTAAAGGCACTGACAGGAGATTCACTCTTGACTCACAGGAAGATATATTATGGTTTGACGCAGCAGTAAAAGGACTCGGGCGGCCATTTAGAGATGGATTAGATTTATTTAGTTTGACTCAGCAGAAGGACAAGGGGCAAAAAATGAGTCGTCCAACATGGGCGCAATTTAACGGGACTACTTACTGGGCAGCGATAAAGAAAGCTATTGAAGAGTCGCAGCGTCAGGCAATGGCACAAATTCGCAACGCAGTACGCAGTAATGACCCGGCCGATAATTTTGTAAGTTATCAGACAGTCGGCAGAATCTTATCACCCACTAAGGACTCTAAACGAAATCACAGAAAATATATTATTTCGCTGGGAAGATTTGCAAAAGGTGATCAGGACTCAGTCAGAGTCGGTGAAATTCTTGACGTTGTGAGATCAGACACTTATATAACAGTATCGCCTGAAGATCCCGTCGCGGTGATTCCTCAATCAGTCGGAAAAGTTAGAGTCGTTCAAGTTTTTGATGATAATGCTATAGTCCTTGTTATTCGCAGCGATAAGAAAGACCCCGTTAAACTCAATGATTTAGTGATAAAGCGCGCTTCTACAGCCATAACAGGAAGGTGATAATATGAGAAAATTTTTAACGCTTTCAATAATAATTTTATGCCTGATAGTAAATCCTGCTTATTCTGCACCTGATGACGACAGCACGCCTTATAATCCATCCCCGGAGCCGCCTGCACAACCTCAAAATAATAATCAGACTCCTAAAAAAACAGTGCGCAAGGTCAGAGCAAAAAAGCCAGCCCCTAAGCCTAAACCGAAAAAAGTTATAAAGCCTGCGCCTAAACCTGATTATTTACAGCAAGCTAAAAATTTACTTGAGCAGGGACGTTATAAGGACGCAAAGCCGTATTTACTCAAAGCCATTCAGAATAATAGAAAAGATGCTAATGTTTGGTACTGGTACGGGAAGTATCACGAATATATAGGGAGTTTTGCAGAGGCTCAATATTATTACACTAAAGCAATACATTTAGAGCCGGGCTTTGAGCCTTTATCACGAGTCGTATATTATCCAAATGATCCGTTAAAGACTCCTTTATGGGATCCTAAGAGACCCGCGCGAATTTATCCAGTTGAGACAAGCGGACAAGGAATTACGACAATCCCCCCGAATGCTCGCGACAGAAATAAATATCCCGCCGCAAATAATGATCCTCAAGTGCCGCATGTGCCTGTTTATACTCCGCCTGAACCCGGCGCAACTCCTTTAAACGGTGATTCGTGGTCGCCTTCTGTTTATGTTCCGCCCGCGCCTGATGAGATAGAGACTCAAACACGCACGCCCGCTTATATTCCGCCGTCAAACAGCTCAATTATTACTGAAGAAAGCTCAATTTTTAGTCAAGTCTCAGCAGATCCCATTATAAGGACTCCGATGACTCCGCCCGCGCCTCAAGTTGTTAGAGCCGATAAACCGCTTTATAATCCGCCTGAACCAGGTCAGCAAGTTACAACAAAGACTATAAAGCAGCCTAGAAAGCCAACACCGGCCAAGACTCCAATAAAACGCGCTCCGGTCAAAGTAAAGACTAAAACAAAGAGTCAACCTGCAAAGACTCCGGCAAAAGTTGAGCCGCAAAAGAGAAACACGACGAGAACACCGGCGACTCCGACTCGTCCGACTCAACCTGCACCACAAACAACGCCGACTCCGACTCCTCCGACTCGTCAACAAACGCCCGCGCCGAGACCGACTCCGAATCCGATTCCCGCGCCTGAACCGACTCGGCCTCTTCCTCCGAGAATTCAAGAGCCTGAAGTTGAGCCGACTCCCAGACCGCAGCAACAATATTTGCCGCCAGTTGGTCAATATTCGCCTGATCCCGGTACGATTTCAGAGACTCCGATTCCGCCTGTTGGACAAGGCAATCAAGAATAATGCGGGGGTGAAAATTTATGAATTCTAAAAAATTTCTTGCGCTCGTGATAAGTTTTCTTGCGTTGAGTTTTAATAAATCTTTTGCGGCAGATAGAGCGATTCTTGTAACGCAGCCTGCTTATCATTATATGAGCTTTCACGTTTACAAGCCCGCTAAATTGCCCATTGATATTTATTCGACTTTTGACGGCTATCTCGTTTATAAAAATAAAAATATTTGGTACTATGCATCATATAATAAAGGCACTATCACAAAAACGGGATATGTTGTAGGCTCAGTGATTCCTCAAGTCGTCAAGCTCAAACCGTATAACGCGCGTATTTCGTCAGTAGCTCCGATTTTAGGCAATGAGTCAGAAAATCAAGACCAGCCGCGAATAATTTACACGCCACCGAGTTCAAAGCCTGAAGGAGAAGGAAATATTTATTTGCCTAGTAATGCGGACTGGACAAGAAACGAAATTTTTATGTCAATTGGGAAGTGGCAAGGCAGCGTCAATAAAATCGGAGTGTTAAACCGTCCTAAAATTCCCGTTGCATGGAAGGGCGATTATCCCGAAGTAATTTACGCTTGGACTGGCGGAAAATGGAAGCAAATTTTCCCACGTAGTAAATTCTCAAGCGCAATAAGTACTCTAAGACGCGAATTATATAATTTGACAATTGAGTCAAGAAAATCTAATTTGTTTTACTGGTCAGATGAAGACACTAATATTTTAGCGCGATATTCAAGTGCGTGGGCTTATGAATGGCTCGGCGTTATAAATTTAGGGGAGTGATTGAATCATGAGGAAAATTTTTATTGCGATTCTTGCTGTAATAATTCTTGAATCAATAGCAAGCGCAAAATTATACGTCGCTGAACCTCTTTTAGTTCCTGAGTCTCCATATTCGGGAATGACTTTTTATGTATACAGGCCTTATAACATGCCTAAAAACTGGTATATAACTCTTGACGGTTACCCGGTAAAAAAGAATCCTGATGGGATGTGGGTATATGGGACTTCAGAAGGGCCGAATCTCGTCGCAACAAGTTATGTAGTGGGCTCAATAGTTCCAGAGACAGCCGGCATTACTAAATGGGTATCTGACGCGCAAATTTCTTCAATAAGAAGATTGCCCGGTGATGAGTTTTTAGCAGTCAAGCAGGGAGCTTATACACGTTCACAAATGGCAGGAAATCAAAAAAATTCTACGTATATACCTGACTGGGCATTTAGAGCGGATTTTATGTCAATAGGCAATTGGAAAGGAACAGTTGACAGAATCGGAGTTCTTGATAAACCTGCAGTCCCAGTAGCTTGGCTCAGTACAAGACCGAAAATTATTTATATATGGACTGGGCGTTCATGGCATCAGATAGAGAAAAGGCCTTCAGAGAGTGTAGCAAGTTCAATCAGGCGCGAATATACAAAGATTCAAAGATTCGTGCGTTCTTCAGGCTTTCAATGGTATGAGCAGGATATGCCCTATTTAGCTCAGCAGTCAAGAAAATGGGGCTATTACTGGCTGGGAGAAATAAGCGTAACGAAATAAATTTTATTTTATATAAATGACTCTGTGAAAAGGGTAAAAAATTTCGCGGAGTCTTTTTTTGTGCGTTATAATTCATGGAAAATTTTTTATTTTATGGAGGTCAATTTATGTTTGCTAAATTGCTTGCTTATAGAATGCCTGATTTAAATATTTCTCTTCATGAAGTGATTGATTATACATCAAATAATTCTTGCATGTCTGGTAATTTATGGCACAATTATCTTGCTTGTATGATTCTTTCAGATGTAAATTTTTTTTCGCGCAGGTGTGAGAGACGAGAAGCCCCCAATGATTCATTAAAGGATATTGCACTTCATGATTTTGAGCAGTATATGAAATTTTTTAAATATGAACGCGACACGATTATTTTTAAGGCCGATAAATCAAAATATGATAAAGTACTTTGCGGAATTTGCAAGAAATTAGCGGATTCAAAAACTCCTGAAGAATTCTATAAACATGTAACGAGCTTTTACAAGAATTACGGCATAGGATATTTTGCTTTTGAAGGGGCTTTCAAGTATGACGGCGAAAATATTGTCCCGGTTTCCTGGGATACTAATATAAAACTTGCTGATATAGTAGGCTATGAGATTCAGAAAAATGAATTAATACGCAACACTGAGGCATTTATAGCGGGACGGCCTGCAAATAATGTTTTACTCTACGGCGATGGAGGCACGGGCAAATCTTCAAGCGTTAAGGCTCTCTTAAATGAATATTTTTCACAGGGTCTGCGAGTTATTGAGATCTACAAGCATCAATTTAAAGATATTCTCAAGATTTCGGGTATACTCAGACGGAGAAATTATAAATTTATTATATTCATTGATGATTTATCATTTGAAGAGAATGAGAGCGATTATAAATTTCTCAAGGCAATAATCGAGGGCGGAATCGAGGCAAAACCTACAAATATTTTAATTTATGCGACTTCAAACCGCCGGCACATAGTCCGTGAAATTTGGAAGGATCGCGACGACATGGAACACAAAGGAGATATTCACAGATCTGACACTGTAGAAGAAAAATTATCGCTCGCTTCAAGATTCGGAATTGCTATAAATTATTCGAGTCCTTCACGTGAAAATTATCATGAAATAGTAATCTCACTTGCTGAGAAGGCCGGCTTAAATATTGAAAAAAATTATTATACGGTGCTGACAGGTGGGAGGTTCAACACGGCGGCAAAACAGGAAGGGCAGCAAGACAATATATTGATTATTTGCTCGGAGAAAATAAATAAATTACTTGATCTTTTGCGCTGATCCGATCTAAGATCACAAAATATAAATCTTAGGAGGTGAAAGCGTGAAAGATTCTTATTTTGCAAATTTAAAGCCGTATTTTACTGATAATAGTTCGTCATTATATCTGTCTGACTCGTTCTCAGCTCTTGAACAAATGCAGCCCGAATGTATTGACATGATTTTTGCCGACCCGCCTTATTTTCTCTCAAACGATGGAATTTCTTGCAGCGGCGGTAAACGTGTATCAGTCAATAAAGCTGACTGGGACAAAATAGGCGACGTAGAAGAAAAACACGCTTTCAATCGTAAGTGGCTCGCTTTATGTAGTAAAGTCCTGAAATCTAACGGTTCTATATGGATTAGCGGCACCCTTCACAATATTTATTCGGTAGGTCTTGCGCTGGAACAAGAGGGATTCAAGATAATTAATAATATAACGTGGCAGAAAACTAATCCCCCGCCAAATTTAGCCTGCAGGTGCTTCACTCACAGCACAGAGACAATTTTATGGGCGCAGAAGAATAATAATAAATCCCGGCATTATTTCAATTATTCGCTAATGAAGGAACTTAACGGAGGCAAACAAATGAAAGATGTATGGACGGGGACTCTTACGCCTCAAAGTGAGAAAATTTACGGTAAACACCCGACTCAAAAGCCGTTATATATTCTTGAACGCATAATATTAGCGTCAACGCGTGAAGGTGAATTAGTACTAGATCCTTTCTGCGGTTCGTCAACTACAGGAGTCGCCTGTAAAAGATTAGGCCGAAAATATATCGGGATTGATAACGAGCCGGATTATATAAATTTATCGATCGAGAGGCTGAAAAATTCATGCGAAAACGTAACTTTAATGACTGGCTAAAAACTTTCAGAAAATCTATTAATCGTTATGATTATTACACAGATTTTGCGAAAATTTATAAGAATGTCAGCAAAATAGAAAACGAAATAAATTTATTGCAATGTCTAATCGGTGCTAGAAATATCAAGAAAAAATTTATTAACCTGCTCGCAGAATATCCAAATTGTCTTAAGGCTATTCCCATTTTATTAGCTGTTAGAAATATTGAATTACATTGTGAAGATGATAACGGAATATTTGAATATAATTTTAAGAAAATGAATTATTCTATTGAGCAATATATTTATTTCATGCAAGAAACAGGATTATTTGACATGCTCAAGAATCATATAATTTCAAATTTGCATGATTATATAACCGGCGTAGAAACAGGTTTAGACTCTCATAGCCGTAAAAATAGGGGTGGTCATCAAATGGAAAATCTTGTAGCAAAATATCTCACAAAATCGGGCGTAAACTTTCAGCGCGAAATAACAAGCAAAGAATTAGGCCTCCCTTCAAATTTTAAAGTGAAAAATAAACGCTGGGATTTCGCAGTCAAAACGAGCAAAAATATTTATGTAATCGAGACAAATTTTTACACTGACAGCGGATCAAAGTTAAACGAGACTGCACGCAGTTATAAATCAATCGCTCAAGAAGCCCGCAAAATTCCTAATTGTATATTTATCTGGATAACTGACGGCAAAGGCTGGGAGAAAGCAAAAAATAATCTAGCAGAAACTTTTACCGAACTTGACACGCTTTATAACATTCATGATTTAGAGTCAGGCATATTTGACTCACTGTTTATCTAAATTTACTTGCTATAATATTCACGGAAAAATTTTATTTTGCTTATATATAAAAGGAGAGTTAAATTCGTGAAACTAACAAGCGAAGAAGTAAACAGTATCGCATTAGAGTCGCGTCTGATTCTGACTGAAAACGAGTTAGACCGCACAGTGCTTTACATTAATAATTTTCTTGATATGCTCGACAGGTTTAAAGAATTAGACTTAAAAAATGTTGAGCCGTTCAGTTTTGCAGAAGTCCTACAATGTCCCCTGCGTGAAGATAAAATAATCCCATTTGCTGACACTGAAGCAATCTTAAACGAGAGCGAACACGTTGACGGATCTTATTTCAAAGTACCGCGCATTATGGAGGATTAAAATATGGAACTTTACGAATTAAATTTATGGCATCTCATTATGGGACTTCAGGAGAAAAAATTTTCAGCTAGTGAATTATACGAGTCCTGCAAAAAAAGAATTGACTCATGCGAAGAAAATATACACGCGCTAATCACTCGTACTGATGATATAGCAGCAAATCAATTAAACGAGTCAAATTCCGGAATCTTGTCAGGAATTCCTACGATCATAAAAGATAATTTATGCACTAAGGGAATCAAGACTACAGCAGCGAGCAAAATTTTAGGAGATTGGCGGCCACCTTATGACGCTACAGCATGGAAATTTTTGCGAAATTCCGGAGCTCTCTTAATGGGAAAAGCTAACATGGATGAGTTCGCAATGGGCGGGACTTGTGAGAAATCAGCATATGGGCCGACTCATAATCCGAACGATTTATCACGAGTACCCGGCGGAAGTTCGGGCGGAAGTGCTGCAGCTGTCAGTGCCGGCTATGTTCCTTTCTCGCTTGGAAGTGATACGGGCGGCTCAATTCGTCAGCCTGCTGCATATTGCGGAGTTTACGGTTTTAAGCCCACTTATGGAATGGTGAGTCGTTACGGTTTAATTTCTTATGGCTCATCACTGGATCAAATTGGCCCATTTGCTAGAACAGTCAGAGATTTGCAAATTATAATGTCAATAATTTCTGAATATGACCCGATGGACTCTAGCTGCTTTAGAGAGAAAAAACACGATTTTACATATAATGAAAATATAAGCCTAAAGGGTAAAAGAGTCGCGCTCGTTAAAGAATTTCAGGATTTCACGCTAGAGTCGCCGATTTCTGAAGCAATGAAGAGGACTCAGAAAATTTTAGAGGACGAGGGCGCAATCATTAAAGAAGTCTCATTACCAGTTATAGCGGCATTGGCAATGAGCGAGGCTCATACGAATCTGGAACGTTATGACGTCGTGAGATATGGCTATACAGTGAATGACTCAGCAGGAATTAAAGAAATGTTTGAGCGCGTAAGATCTGAAGGTTTCGGCTCTGAAGTCAAAGCAAGAATAATAGCCGGGACTTGTTTAACTGAGCCGACTCGCTGTGAAGAATATTATGTAGCAGCTACTAAAGTAAGGACTCTGATTGCTCAAGAATTCGCGCGCGCATTTGGTGAGACTGATTTTATTTTACAGCCGGCATCGCCCACTTTGCCCGGAAAAATAGGCGACTCCGGTCATGACTCACTGAAAGAATACGAGGCAGATTTATATACTTTGCCGGTGAATTTAGCGGGATTGCCGGGGCTTTCTTTCTTTACTGGGTATTATGGAGATTTGCCGGTCGGGCTGCAATTAATCGGCGCAAGATGGAGCGACACGGAATTATTGAACGCCGGAGTCATAATCGAACGTCATACAGGTTCACCTAAAATCGCAAATGAGGGAGTGAAATAATCATGTCTGAATTAACATTTACGCCCGTAATCGGTATAGAGATTCATATAAGACTCAAGACTGACACAAAAATTTTCTGTTCATGTTCAACTAATACAGATGTCCCGCCTAACACTCATATTTGCCCGATTTGTATGGGTTTGCCGGGGTCTCTGCCTCGTTTAAATCACAACGTAGTAGAGCAGGGAATGCTCGCAGGAATGGCCTTAAATTGTACTGTTCAGCCTAAATCTTTATTTTTCAGGAAATCATATTTTTATCCCGATTTACCTAAAGGCCATCAAATAAGTCAATGCGATTTACCCATAGTAGCAAATGGATATATAGAAGTACACGACGAAAACGGGAATCTCAAAAAAATTCGCGTCAATCATTTGCATTTAGAGGAAGATGTAGGAAGTCTTCATCATAGCGCGTCGGACGGAAGACTCGAGGGGGCTGACACTTCATATGTTGATTATAATAGATCGGGAATGCCGCTCGCTG
>CAJOEQ010000023.1:0-569 GCA_905233515.1 uncultured Synergistales bacterium | reverse complement strand
CGTGAGGCAGTAGAATATGTAATGACTTTGAGAAGGCGCGTTATTTATTCGGGAGCTTCAGACGTTGAACTCGAAAAAGGTATGATGAGATTTGACGCAAATGTTTCAATGAAGTGTTCAGATGGCCGCTGGGGTCGTAAAGTCGAAGTCAAGAATATGAATTCATTTAAGGCACTTGAGCGCGCTATAGAATTTGAAATCAAGCGTCAGAAAAAATTAATGTTAGCTGGTGAAGAAGTAAAACAGGAGACTCGGCACTGGAACGACGCAAAGGGAGTTACTACAGCTTCACGAGTTAAAGAATTTTATCGCAAATTTATTGTTGAGCCTGATTTACCGCCTTTATTTATTAATCAGGAATGGATCGACAAAATGAAAGCTAAAATGCCGGAAATGCCCGACGTTAAAGCAAATCGCTACGTGAATGACTATAATTTACCGCGTGAAGTTGCTGACGTAATCACGGACGATAAAAATTTAGCTGCATATTTTGAGTCATGTGTCAAGGCCGGTGCTAATCCTGTGAGGGCTGCTCACTGGGTGCGTACTGAAGTTTTGCGCGTTATGAA
>CAJOEQ010000022.1:4790-13325 GCA_905233515.1 uncultured Synergistales bacterium | reverse complement strand
TCAATTGAGCCTAGAGTCATTACAAAAAATACGCCGGTTGCTACTATCATGGGATAATAGACTTGAGATAATAATAATCTAAGCTGACGAGGCCGCATAATTCGCCCATTAGTAAGCCAGTACATAACTCCGAGAATTATAACAAGCCCGATAAAAGGCAATAACCCTTTAAAAATATCGCTGCCGAGAATTTCAGAAATTTTTGATTGTTGAAGTTCGTTTTTATCTGCCATAATATTCACCTGCTTTTATACCATTTTAGCAATTAAATCTTCTTCAGAGAGGGACTCACTGCGCATAAATTCCCCGTTGATTTTGCCGTCCTTCATTATTAAAATTCTGTCGGACATTCCGAGAAGTTCGGGAATCTCTTCACTAATCATGATTATAGATTTCCCTTGCGCTGTTAATTCCTGCATAAGTGCGTAAATTGCCTGCTTTACTTTAACGTCGATCCCTCGAGTCGGTGAGTCAAGCACTAAAATATCGCTGCCCTTACCAAGCCACCGAGCTAATACAACTTTTTGTTTATTCCCGCCTGACAAATCCGAAATAAATTGATGGATTCCCTGCATTTTCGTCTGCATTTTCTCGGCGTGAGTTTTGGCAAATTTATTTAACTTGCGAGATTTTAATATGTGCTTCTCTGCTAAGTCATCAAGTGAGGGCAATACTATATTATTTCTTATGCTCTCATTCAGAATTATTGACTCGTTGTCCCTGTCTTTTGAGGCATATGCAATTGAATGCTTTATCGCTGAAGGTATATCATTAATTTCTGTTCCGTCAGAAAGTTTTACGCTGCCTTTTCTGTCAAGAGACGCGCCAAATACTGCTTTGCCGACTTCATGCATTCCGCACTCTGAGAGACCGCCGAATCCTAAAATTTCGCCTCTATGAAGTTCAAAGCTAATGTCTTGAATTTGCCCGGGGACTGTAACATCTTTAATGCTGATTACTACTTCAGGTGAAATTTCTTTGCCGTAGTCAGTCCTATAATATGCCGAGCCGATTTCACGCCCGACCATGAGACGCTTTAAATCATCTTCCTTGACATCATTAGCGTTCACTGTGTCAATATATTCGCCGTCACGCAAAATTGTTATAGTGTCGCAGTGTAATAAAATTTCGCCTAAATCATGACTAATAAATATAACGCTCCGGCCATCTGCTCTGATTTCGTTAATAATTTTATAGAGTTCGAGTCTCCCTTTTTGAGATAATGCCGTAGTAGTCTCATCAACTATTAAAATTTTAGGCTTCATATAAGTAGCTTTCACAATTTCTACTAGCTTTCTATCTTCAAAATTATAGCTGTCAATCATTGCTCCGGCGCGTATTTTGCTGAATCCGTACTCATCTAGCAATCTTTGACCCTCTTTAATCATTGCGCGGGTGTCATTTATTCCATAATGCATAAAAGGATCTTCATGGCCTAAAAATATATTTTCTGCGACAGTCAAGCCCGATAAAGTGCCCATTTCCTGAACTATTATAGAGACTCCGAGTTTATTTGCCTCGACTTGATTTTTTACGTGCATTTCTTGGCCGTCAAGAGTGAAAGTCCCTCCGCCTATTGTGTAGATTCCGCACAACATTTGACAAAATGTAGACTTCCCCGAGCCGTTTTCGCCGATTAATGCTCTTATTTCTCCGGCGTTTATAGTCAAACTCACATGATTAACCGCGTGAGTGATTCCGAATCTTTTATCTATATGTTTTGCTTCAAGTAAAATTTTATCTGACATTATTTTGCCCTCCTACTTTACTAATAAAGCGCGATTACTGCGAATAATTCCGGAATTTGCCGCATTGCGCGAGTTATCCCGAAAAATTTTGCTTTCACGCTCTATTTTACGACTGAACCCCGGCCGCCTCGTGCTGTCAAAGTAACTATCAAGAGAAGTGCTGCACCTGTTACTACATTTTGAATCGTCGTGGGAGCTCCGAGTGCTACAAAACCGTTAAAGATTATCGCGATAATAAATTCTCCGACTACAATTGCAGTTATAGGAGTCCCGTATTTCCTGAAAGCTACTCCGAAAAATGTACCCATTAAAGGCTGAAAATTGCGGCTCATTGTTGACATTCCTGTTAGTGCCGTCATAGTCGTTCCATATGAGACAGTAAGAATCGCCATGATTCCCACGAAAAAATGAAGGAGTGCAAAGCCTATTAATTTATATTTCTTGACATCAATACCCATATTTTTAGCTGTAAATTCGTTGCTGCCTATTGCGTTACAATATGTGCCGATTCGAGTGTAATTCAAGATAAACCACATCAGAATAAATGCTAACAGAGCAAGAATTATATTACCGGGCGCGCCTGAAAAAAATCTCATCTCTGGAGCTAGAGTCTGTTTTACCCCTCCAGCCGCGAAAACTGCTACACTTTCTAATACGAGCATTATTCCGACTGTTACAATCATTGACGGGACATTTAATTGATTATAAAGCAAGCCGATTATTACTCCGACCAATGTCGCACAACCTACACAGCCGACTACAAAGCCGATATAACCGAATTTTTCGGACAAGATAACGCCCACTATTGAAGAAAGCACTATATTTGAACCGACTGCGAAATCAAATAAGCCCATGACTACAATAAAATATAAACCGCAGCCGCCGACTGAATAAATAATAGACGACTGAAAATATGAATATAAATTTGTGAGACTCCCGAAATTTGACGGCGTTAAAATCTTAAATAATCCGTAAAAGAATATAACCATCACTGCAAGAATCATATAACCGTAAAATCTTGAATTCTTGAAATTTTGCATGTTAAATCACACCTTTTATTTATCAACAAAAAAAGAGCCGGCCATGTTCAGACCAGCTCAAATTAATTCACATGATTGACCTATTTTGAATGTCTTGCTGCTGCGTCTTCAACTGATAATTTTGCGCAGGCCTCTGCTAAACCGTCATAGCTTAAATCAGCAAGTTTCTTGATTTCTTCTTCGTTATACGGCAATTCATTACCAGTGAAAAATTTTGCGTAAGTAGCGTAATCTTCAGGTGATGCAACGTACATATAAGGGAAGACCATATCATAAAATCCGTCAGTCTTTGCCGCAAATTTGCCCCTGATTGTGTTATAGACCATCAAGAAAGCAAAGAAAGGATCTGCATAATGTCCGCCGCTCTCTGCTGCCATAGCACCTGATTTTAATTTAGCGTCAAGATCAGGAAGGAAATCTGTAGAAACAACCGCGATTTTTCCTGTAAGTCCTTTTGCCTCGATTGCCGCAATTGCCCCGAGAAGTGTATCACCGCCGCCGCCTGCTACGATAAGAGCGTCAATATCAGGATTTGCGTCGATAATTGCTTCAGCTGTAGCACGTCCAGTGTCAGTTGTTGTGCGTCCGTACTGAGGATCAAGCAAGACTACTTTATCATCAGGATGAGCAGCATTCCAAGCCTCGACTCCGGCTTTATAACCTGCCCAGCGTCCTAAAAATGTAGCGTCACCGGGTTCCCAGCCTTCAAGACCGATTTTGCGGCATCCCTTTTTTTCTGCGAGAATCAAAACTAAATTTTTGCCGTTGTCAAATTCTGACTCATGGACTGCACCGACATAATATTTTGACTCACAAGCCTGCTTATATTCTTCAGGATTCGCGTCTTTGTCGATTACTCTAAAGAATTGAGCTACATATACCTCGTTTTCGTCGCAGGTTTTAATAACTGATCCCATTTCAGCACTTGCGCTGTTACAGATTATTATACCGTCACAGCCTGCCAAAGCTAGAGTCTCAGCACTTGATGTAACTTGCTCGGAAATATGAGCCTGATCTACCCATTGAGTTTCGACTCCGAGTGCCTTTGCTGCTGCGTCTATGATTCTTTTGCACTCACTGCCGAGTGTGTCCGTTGAACTCCAAATTGAGATACCTATTTTAATGGGAGCGGCAAAAACTGCGGGGGCTGCTCCGAAAATCATTGTTAATGCGAGAATTGACGCGATTAATTTTTTAGTCATGATAATATTTTCTCCTGTAGATTAAGTTGATTAATATTTACGCTGTGCAATTACGTCAGCTGCTTTGATTGATTTAACAGTACCTAAATCTATACCGCCGTTCATGTCAAATACTCCCTCTTCAGGATGAATGACTGTACGACTAAATTTTTCGCCGCGCTCTAATGCCTCAATCGTGGGAACTACAAACGCGCCATAAAGCGGGGTGCATTCTACTGTGCAATTCATTTCACCTGCTACTATTGCATCAAAAGCGGCCTTTACTGAGTCACAGCCGACTATAATAATATCTTTTCCGGGAACTTTTCCGGCGGCCTTTATTGCGTCGATTGCTCCGAGTGCCATATCATCATTTTGAGCGATTAATATATCAATTTTCGGGATTGATTTAAGCCAGCTCTCCATAACTGCTTGACCTTCAGCGCGTGTGAAATTTCCTGACTGCTGGCAGACAAGTTTTAAATGCGGGTATTCTTTCAAAGCATTTAAATTGCCTTCAGTTCGTCCGGTCTGAGCACTTGCTCCCGTTGTGCCTTCCATGATGACAATATTAAAATCTTTGTCGCCTTGTCCTATGCTCTTGAGATATTCGCCGACCCATGCAACTTGTCTCCGGCCTTCTTCTACAAAATCGCCGCCGAATGCAGCAACGTAATCAATTTTATCCGCGCAATCTGGGAGTCTATCAACAAGAAGGAGGGGGATTTCTGCCTCGTTTACTTCTTTTAAGACCTCATCCCAGCCGGTTGACACAACGCCCGTGAATAAAATATAATCTACGCCCTGAGTTATGAAGTTGCGAAGTGCTTTGATTTGATTCTCTTGTTTCTGCTGGCCGTCGTCATAAACTAATTTCCAGCCCGGGTGATTCTCGATTGCTGAGCGTAAATCATCGGTGTTAGCTGTGCGCCAGTCCGACTCTTGGCCGATTTGAGAGAACGCAATTACTACATCTTTTGCACTTGCTGAAGATACGCATATAATCATAACAAGCGCAAGAACAAGGAATAATAATTTTTTCATGAAAAATTTTCCCTCCATATAAATATTAAATTTTAAAGCTATGTATAATTGAGATAATGAAATGCTACAATAAATATTAATAAAATTCAATTCACGAATATTGCTGATTTTTCCAGAAAGATAATACAAAAATGAGCCGCCTCGTTTTAAACAAGACAGCTCACAAAAATTTTAAAATTTTTTATTTTCCTTGTCCATAATAAGCATTCGGCCCGTGCTTACGTAAATAGTGCTTATCTTGAATATATTGCGGTGCTGGAGCTGCTTGAGGATTTACAGTAATTGTATACATTGCCATTTTAGCGACTTCTTCGAGTACTACAGCATGATAAACGGCTTGTGCTGGATCTTTACCCCATGAGAACGGCCCATGAGAGTGGCAAATTACGCCGGGAACTGCAACAGGATCTAAATTTCTTTCTCTGAAAGTCTCTGCTATGACTTTGCCCGTGTTAAGCTCGTAATCTTCGTCAACTTCTTGAGCGGTCAAATTTCTAGTACATGGCACTGAACCGTAAAAATAATCTGCGTGAGTTGTCCCATAACATGGAATATCACGGCCAGCCTGCGCCCATCCTACAGCGTGAGGGCTATGAGTATGAACTATTCCGCCGATTGCCGGGAATGTTTTATATAATTCGACGTGAGTCTTTGTGTCTGATGACGGGTTTAAATCGCCTTCAACTATTTTATTATTCATGTCGACAATTACGAGATTTTCAGGCGTTAAGTCTTCATATTCGACTCCTGAAGGTTTTATAACGATTAGACCTTTTTCGCGGTCAATTCCTGAGACGTTGCCCCATGTGTAGACGACTAAATTTTTTTCTGGGAGTTCCATATTTGCGCGATAAACTTCTTGACGTAATTTTTCAAGCAGCATGATTATTTCAACCTCCATGCAATATCTGATAATAATAAATCTTTCTCGAGACTCACCGTTGTAGTGTCTTTGCCGATATGAACGAATTCAATATTCATAATGCGCGCCCAGTCTCTCATTTGTTCAGCGTCAACGTCATAACTCAAAACTGTATGATGAGCACCGCCAGCAAGAATCCAGCACTCTAAGCCGGTTTGTAAATTCGGCATTGCCTGCCACATGACTCGCGCAACGGGTAAATTAGGCATCGGCATAATGGGCTTTACACAGTGAATATCTTGACAAATTAAGCGCAATCTTCCGCCCATGTCAACGAGACTGACAACTACTGCATTTCCTTCGTGGCCTTCAAAAACGAGTCGCGCCGGGTCTTCTTTTCCGCCGATTCCTAATGGGTGAACTTCAATGCGGGGTCTTCCTGCTGCGACTGATGGGCAGACTTCTAACATATGAGCTCCGAGACTGTATTTATTTTCGGGTGCAAGATGGTACGTGTAATCTTCCATAAAGGCAGTCCCGCCCGTTTTGCCTTCAGTCATGAATTTAATTATTGCTGTCATTCCTGAAACTTTCCAGTCTCCTTCAGCTCCATAGCCGTAACCTGACGCTAATAAATGTTGAGACGCAAGGCCGGGCAATTGCTTCATTCCGTATAGATTCTCAAAAGTATTCGAGAAAGCGCAGCACCCTTCACGATCAAGCATTTTTTTCATGGCAATTTCTTCACGGGCTTGATAACGAATCGCGTCAATATTATCTGTTGCGAAATCGTAAAGTTTTTCATATTCTTTCATTAACTCGTCTACTTCTGAGTCTTTCACAGCGTCAATAAATTCTACGAGTTCACCAACCGGCCAAGTATTAACCTGCCAGCCGAGTTTTGCCTGTACTTCTACTTTATCGCCTTCAGTTACTGCAACTTCACGCATATTGTCGCCGAATCTCATAATCTTTAATGAACGTGAGAAAGCTGCTCCGGCTGCTACTCTCATCCATTTGCCGATTCTTTCTTGAACTTCGGGATCTTGCCAATAACCGGCTATAATTTTGCGGGGAGTCCTGAGTCTTGCGCCTATAAAGCCGTGTTCTCTGTCTCCATGTGCGGCCTGATTCAAATTCATGAAATCCATATCAATTTCTTCATTTGGAATTTCACGGTTATATTGAGTCGCAAAATGGCACCAAGGTTTTTGCAGGTTCACGAGTCCGTTAATCCACATTTTTGACGGGCTGAAAGTATGACACCATGTAATAATTCCGGCGCATTTGGTATCGTGATTAGCGTCTCTTATTATGTCAGTGATTTCGGCGTTAGTCTTTGCAGTTACCTTATAAACTACTTTGCAGGGGAGTTTACCGGAAGCGTTTAATTTTTCGGCCATTTCTTGAGCGCGGGTCGCAACAGTATCAAGAACTTCAGGGCCGTAAAGATATTGACTGCCTACGATAAACCAGAACTCAAAATCTTTCAGATTCATAATAATAATAAAGCCTTCCTTTCTTTCACAAAAATTTAAATGGGCGGAAAAATATTCAAGTTATTTAACATGATTTTATGATAACACGAACGAATCAGCAAGGAAATAATTAATAAATAAAACAATAAGGAGAAAGCAAAAAAATTTACTCTCTCCCTAATTTGCACATATCCTATATATAAATTAGAAATTTACTTCTGTATCATAATAACAGCATTTAAGCAATTTTTCCATCTCTTCAACTGAAGGCTGTCTAGGATTTGAACCTGTGCAGGCATCAGCAATCGCATTTACTGCAATATCGTGCAGTCTCTCAAGGAATATTTTTTCAGGCACAAAGCCTTGTTCAGTCGGGTAACTGTCAGCTCCGTAATTCTTAATGCAATGAGGAATATTTAAATCGTCATTCATTTTGCGGAGAAATTTAATTAATGCTGCTACTTTCTCATCGTCTGAAGAGTTTTTATCGGCGATTCCCATATAGTCAACAATAACGCCGTAACGTTTCTTAGCGGTCTCGTCTTTTGCGTTGAATGCTATAACTTTAGGTAAATACATCGCATTTGCGGCACCGTGAATAATATGAGCTCCACAATCTGCAAAAACTGCTCCCGTTTTATGTGCCATTGAGTGAACTATACCGAGTAAAGCATTTGAGAACGCCATACCGGCCAAGCACTGGGCATTATGCATATTATCGCGCGCTTTCATGTCGCCGTTATATGACGGGACTAAATCATTCATGATCATTTCAATTGCGTGAATAGCAAGCGGATCTGTATAATCACAATGAGCCGTAGAAACATAAGCCTCAACCGCATGAGTCATCGCGTCCATTCCTGTATGAGCGACTAATTTTTTAGGCATTGTCTCAGCAAGTTCGGGGTCAACAATTGCTACATCGGGCGTGATTTCAAAATCTGCTATAGGATATTTAATCCCCTTTTTATAGTCAGTGATAATTGAGAATGCTGTAACTTCCGTTGCTGTTCCTGAAGTAGAAGAGACCGCGCAGAAATGAGCTTTTTTGCGGAGTTCAGGAATCCCGAAAATTTTGCACATATCTTCAAACGTGCAGTCAGGATATTCGTATTTAATCCACATTGCTTTTGCTGCGTCAATGGGAGAACCGCCGCCGATTGCTACGATCCAATCAGGGTT
>CAJOEQ010000022.1:4362-4717 GCA_905233515.1 uncultured Synergistales bacterium | reverse complement strand
GCAGCTTTCAAATATGACTCTGCTTTATCGAGGAATCCGAATTTTTTCATTGAGCCGCCGCCCACGCAAATAACGGCCTTCTTACCCTTCAAATTTTTGAGTGCTTCAAGTGCGCCCTTCCCGTGGAAAACATCACGAGGTAATGTGAATCTTAACATTTTTAAATTGTCAAATCCTTTCTTGTGCTTACTGGTAAAATCAATAATTATTATAACGCAATTAATTATTTAAGATTAGAGATTTGCTTTAATTTTCGCGATAATTTCGTTATATTCCTGCTCAGACAAAAATTTTTGTTTAGGGTTCATCTCGAAAACGCCGCCCCATTCGAATCCGTCTTTATATTTCGGCACAA
>CAJOEQ010000022.1:0-4249 GCA_905233515.1 uncultured Synergistales bacterium | reverse complement strand
ATCTCGCTGACATGATCTTTATAAGCAACTATACAGCGGCCAAGATGGCTTTGTTCTTTGAAGAGTACTAGAGAACTTACGCTCAAATCACAAATATAAATCCCGAATTGCTCGAGAAGTTCACCCCTCATACAGTAACCGCAGTTATTATCTTTCTGAATATTGCTCATGATAATAGATTCCTCCTGACTAAAATTTTATAAAAAGATTATTACTTTACGCCGGAAAATGCAATAATTTATTTCTCCCAGTAATCTAACGGCATTTCATTTAAAATTTGCTTGGCCGATCTCCATTCAGGGTAATATTTATCTAGTAAACTTCTGAATTTGTGCGTGTGATTGCGTTCAATTAGGTGTATAAATTCATGAGTCATAACATATTCTAGGCATTCAAGAGGCTTTTTCACTAGCTGAAGATTTATTAATATACTTTTTTTTGTGATATTGCACGAACCCCAGCGAGTTTTCATGTTTCTAATTTTGCAGTCGTTTATGTGAAGATTCATTTTATTTTCACAGCGTTTTATGATTGAGGGCAAAATTTTTTTTAACTCTGAGCGATACCATTCTGTTAATAAATTTCTCCGTTTTTCGCAGCTTGTATTAATTGGAACTGTCATAATTATTTTATTCGGGACTCGTTCAACTTTGCAGAGTTTAGAATCATGATAAATAACTTGTAACATATAAGGCACTCCCAAATAATAACAGCTTTCACCTGAAATATATTCGCGCTTTGACTGTCTGAACTGATTACGCATGCGCTCTTGAGCCTTTATTATATCGGGGATTTTGCGCAAAACAAAATTTTTTATAATTTTTCCCGGAGTCCTTGCTGGTACACTTATAATTATATTTCCATCGGGGGGCGTTACTCGTATATATAAATTTTTCTGCCGCGAACGTTTAATTATTTCTATATCAAGACCGCCTATTTTGATAATTTTCTTGCTCATGATTCGTACTGAGATTTGACGAGCTCAAAAATTTTTATTGACTCATTCGTTGCGCTTTGTAAATCCTGACATGATTCCATTAAAATACTGCGAATTCGTTTACAAATAATTCTAGTTTTCTGATCGTTGTCTATAAAATCCTGTCGTTTACTCTGATTTATTGCCTCGTCAATTTTTAGAGTCAAATTCTCGTCTCCGTCAAAATAATCATAAATTGCCCGTCTTGCTGCGTTCTCTCTTATTGAGTCAGGATAAATTAAATTTTTTTCAGGGTGTAAAACTTTTCGCGCAATCTCTACAAGCTCATCTAAATATTTTGCATAGTCTACACTCTCATTTTTGCGGCGTTTAATAAGTGCTTTCAAGATTTCCGATAAATTATCGTAATATTTCTCATTATTGCCGCGCTTTAAAATGATTTCATAAATAATATTATTCTCTATTATTTCAGGCTTGGCCGAGTCATCACAATTTAACTCGCGCAAAACTTGATCCCGTGAAAAATTACCGTCGACTAATAACTCAACAAGCGACATATTAGCAAGCTCGCTTATTACCCGCGACTCCTCAGCGTGAATATAAGTATCAAGTATATATCTCATGTCAGAGTCATAACCCTTTAAATCTACATAATCATGACTCGCTAATTTTATGAAATCTTTGACTCTGTTATACTCGGTGATTTGCTGCCTTAAGTCGTTTACTTGATTGTTATTATAATTATAGTGAGATACTAATCTATCACAGCAATTCGCAAATGAACGAGCCGCCGAGCTTGTGAGCTTGTATAAATTTTCTCGTTCGAACTCTTTATCTTGACCGCAAAAATAATTTATACAGTCCAAGTCATTATGCGAGTCTCCCACTCCTGAAAATAAATCTTTCAAAGCCTGAAGACTCCCTAACATTTCAGATTTTGCCTCGTCGCAGCAATTTTTTAAGAAATTTTCTATCTCGTTTTTATCGTATTTGTCAAAAGCTCCTGATGTGTAGTCTTTAATAGCTGACTCTATATTCCTGAATAAATCCATATAATCAATTATATAGCCGTGATCTTTGCTTTCGTCGTCGGTCCTGTTGACTCTGCAAATCGCTTGAAATAAATCGTGATCTCTCATGCTCTTATCAATATATAAATAAGTCGCGGGCTTTGCGTCAAATCCTGTCAATAATTTATCTACTACAATCAATAATTTCATTTGCGCGGGCGTGTACTTAAATAATTTTTTTGCTGATTCCTCGAATTTCTGCGTGTTTTGCCCGTTAAGCATTCTTTCATAAATTTTTGCCTTGTATTCGTCTTCACTCGTGCCAGTTCGTAAATTTTCCTCTGAAGGCTCATAGGACGTAACAATCGCGCATTTAGTGAATCCCCTTGACTGGAAAATTTCCCAGTATTTACAAGCCTCGTATATGCTCCCTGCAACAAGTAAAGCATTACCGGAATTATTAACGAGTCTCGGCTTATTATTCATGTCATATATAATATCTGCTGCGATTCGTTCGAGTCTCTCTTTTGAGCTGTATAATTTGCTTATCGTTGCCCAGCGGCGTTTGAGTTCATTTTTTGCGTGTTCTGATAACTCCTGAGTCTTAATCTCAAATAAAGTGTCTATTTTTGCGGGATCTGTCAAATATTGATTCACGTCGCGCGCTTCATATCTTAAGTCAACTACTATTTTATCTCTCACAGCCTCATCAAATTTATACGTGTGAATATATGATCCGAAAACTGCCAGACTCGTGGGCTTGTCAGACTTCAATAACGGTGTCCCAGTAAACCCGATTAATATAGCATGAGGCATTAATTTTTTAACGGCTTGATGTAACTTCCCTGAATTAGTACGATGGCACTCATCAATGAAGGCTATTATATTTCCTTTTGCGCTGTAGTTTTTCGGCAGATTATCAACAAGTTCACGAATATATAAATCCATATCCGCGCCCTTGCTTACATGACCGTATTTATGAATAAGCGAGCAAATTATTGAGTCCTCATTGCGATTTAAAATATTGCGTAAATCCCTGCCGCTCTTAGCACGTTTTATATTTTTTTCGCCGACATCGATAAAAACGCCCTCAATTTGCGAGTCTAATTCGTCCCTGTCAGTGATTATTACGACTCGGCTGTTATCAATATTTTCTCGAATCCACCTCGCAAGCCATACCATTATTAAAGACTTCCCGGAGCCTTGAGTGTTCCAAATTATGCCGCCTTCTCCCTGCTTTATTCGTTCCTGAGCAGCTTTCACCGCAAAAAATTGATTATGACGCGCTATTTTCTTGACTCCATTGTCAAATATTATGAAGTCATGAATTAGACTCAAGAATCTATCATGTTGACATAAAGATATAAGGCCATCGCGTAAAATATTCTTCCCCTTTTCTCGTGATTGTAAAGCGCGAATCTTCTGGGAAAGTGAATCATTTGCGTTAATATCTTCTTTCCACGTTAAATAATACTTTTCGGGAGTCTCTATTACTCCATAACGCAGACCCTGCGAGCCATTGCCGGCCATTAAAATTTGTAAGGGTTTAAAGAATTCTTGTATACACTCTTTATTTTGATTGCGTATAAGCTGACGGATTCCATTTTCGACGGCAACACATGAATTTTTTAGCTCAATCATTCCCAGTGCTATACCATTCACATATAAAACTAGATCGGGGCGTTTCTTCTGAGCAAATGAAATTGTAACCTCTTCGGCCAAGTAAAAATCATTTCTCTCAGTGTTTCCCCAGTCTATATAATAAACAGTTATAAAATTTCCTGACTCGTCCTTAATATTTGCACCGTAACGAATTAAATTATAAATTTCTTGATTGACTTTATAGAGCGAGTCGCTTTGAGTTTTTATTAACTTGTCAAGAGTTTCAAGAGCCTGCTTAATTACATAATCGCTATAATTCCGTGAAAGCAAATTTTTACGCAGCAAATCATAAATCACTGAGTCATTATTCTTATTTTCAAGATTGCCGAGAAAATTATATTTTAAGTCATCAATCAGCCATTTTTTGACTCGTTCCTGTAATTGCCGCTCACTCTCGATTAACATAATCGCACCTTCCCAGTTAATAAATCGTTCATTGCTCCGTCGCGTATTTGTATGATTTTATCACGTTCAGACTCGAGAGCAAGAATTTCATCATCAAAGGCCGTGAGGGTGTCGGCTATTGCTTGTTGTTCAGGGAGGGAGGGAATCATAAGCGAAAAAGAGGCGTATTCTTTACTATTTATTCCGGGTTGTCCACTTCGCATGGACATTGAAGCGACCCATTTATAATAATGTG
>CAJOEQ010000021.1 GCA_905233515.1 uncultured Synergistales bacterium | reverse complement strand
TTTTTAGGGAGTCCCCCGTGCATGCTGAGTCCCGCCCGCCCAGAATAATTTTTACCTCGCACAAAGATAAAAGCTAAGTGCTTTAACTGTTGAATGCGAATAAATTTTTTGTATAATAGCTTGCGTAATAAATCCAATTAAGAATTTATATATTTATGTGACTGGAGGTGAACATTACAAAATGGCGGATAACCCTACAATAGCCGAGATTAAGGCCGCAGAGACTCAAGCAGCTGAGTCCGTTCAGAAAGCTAGAGAAGATGCAGCACGAAAACTCAACCGAGCAACTGCAGACGCAGAAAATTCTTTGAAGGAAGCACGTCAAAATTCAGCGCGACAATTCAGAGACAAAATCCGCAGAGCAGAAGAGGCCGCAGAAACTAAAGCAGCAGCTACACTCACAAAACGTGAGGCAGACGCAAAATCTTTCTATAATAAGCACAAAGATAAAATCCCTGCAGCTGCTTCATTCATAACGGAAGAGGTGATGAAGAAATATGGGAGTAGCCAAGCTTAAGAAAGCAGAACTTTATTATCACAAATCCGTTCATGAACAAATTGCGGCGATACTTCAGGAGTCTGGAGCTTGTCAAATTATCAGCACTGTTGAAGAAAATATTAAACCTGCTGATATTGAGGCTTTAATCTCTAAGACTGATGAAAAGCTCGCAGATGTTCGTTATTTAACTCGTACTCTTTCGCCTTTGTATGTTGACCCAGTTCCGGCACTTGATAGAATGCTGGGCGAACGAGACGAAGTTACTATGTCAGAACTTGAGCAGCTCGCAGCAAAAACGGATTTGAAGGCAGTTAGCGAGTCTATTCGCTCACTTGAACACGAAATCGGAGAAGTAAAATCAAAATTGTCTGAAGCACGTACTAATTCTTTATTACTATCAGACTTAAAATTTTTTGCTTATCCCCTTTCAGTCATAACAGAAGGCACCCGCACTCTTACAGCTTTAATCGGAACTATTAAGGCCGAAAATTTGAGCGGGTTAGATGCGGCACTCGGTGATTTCTCCAAATTTGCGCAGGACAGTGAATTAATAATCGCTCCTCATAACGAGAAGGACAAATCACAGGATATTTACGCCGCTGTTATTTATTCGCGCAGTATTGACTCAGAAATTAGAGAAGTTTGCGCTAAAAATGGACTGTCAATTATTGACGTGCCTGCAGCTTTAACGGGGACTCCTGAAGAAGAGCAGGGAAAATATTCAGCTTCAATAACTGAACTTGAGGCAAAAGAAAGTGAGTTAGCAGCCAAGTTAAAAGACTCTGCACAAGAAAATATGCCGGCGATTCAGAAATTATCTGATTATTATAATAGCCTTTCGACTCGTTATAACGGCATGGCCAAGAGTGAAGAGACAGAGTCAACAATGCTGACAAAATTCTGGATACCAGTTAATAAGAGTCAGGAATTGAGCGAAAAAATTAACGCAGTCAGTACAGATATTGAATTAGTCATGAATGACCCGGCACCCGACGAAGAGCCGCCGAGCTTGCTAAATAATAGCGACACAGTAAAGCCCTTCAACGTCTTGACTGAGTTATATTCTTCACCGACTTATAGGGGAATTGATCCCACGCCTTTACTCGCTCCATTTTTCTGGATATTTTTTGGGATGTGCTTAGGCGACGCGGGATATGCTCTTGTATTATTCGGGACAATTATGTACGTCTTGAAAAAATATAAGAAACTTTCAGGCGGCACGAAAGAATTTATCAGACTATTTTTATTCTGTTCAGTCTCGACGTTTATTTACGGCGTAATTTCAGGTTCATTTTTCGGAGATTTCATTGACGCGTTTTTGCCTCCTTTAGTGCCTGTTAAGAATGCTTTAATGTTAGTTGACCCGATGAAGAATCCCATGCAGGTTTTAGGAATTTCGCTTTTATTAGGCGTGATTCATTTAATGTTTGGATTATTAATCGCGGCATATGACAAGATGAGGCACGGAGAATTTATTGACGCAATCGGGCATGATATATCATGGTTCTTGTTTATAGTCGGCTTATGCTTACTGGGTGTAGCAATGGGCGGAATGCTCCCGGCTCACTTCCAGCAAATAGGCGCAGCAATGGCAGGACTCGGAGCTGTGATTATTTTCTTATATGCAGGTAAGGGCGAGCGCAATATTTTCAAGCGTATAATTTCAGGATTCTTAGCTTTATACGGCGCAACGTCATATTTAGGCGATATTTTGAGTTACAGCAGATTATTAGCTTTAGGTTTCGGCTCTGCAGTAATCGGAGTAGTTATTAATTTGCTCGGCGGGCTTGCTTCAGATATTCCTTATATAGGCTGGCTCGTTGCAGTAGTAGTTATAATAGGCGGACATATTTTCAGCATAGCTATTAACTTGCTGGGAAGTTTTGTTCACCCCTTAAGGCTTCAATACGTCGAATTTTTCGGCAAATTTTACACGGGCGGCGGGGAACCGTTCACACCGTTGACGCTCTCACAAGAATATGTAAACGTGAAAGCGTAAATTTTAAATTTTTAACTCGAAAGGAAAGTGTTTATCATTATGGAACTTCTTGGACTTTCACTCGCACTGTTCGGGGCAGCAGTAGCAGCAGCTCTCGCCGGAATAGGGTCAGCAATTGGAATCGGTATCGCAGGTGGAGCAGCAGCAGGAGTCATGACTGAAGACCCTAACAAATTCGGTTCATGCTTAATTCTTCAGGCTTTACCCGGAACACAGGGAATTTATGGACTCTTAATCGCATTCTTTGTGTTAAGCAAAATCGGACTTCTTGGCGGCGCAGGTGCAGTAGCGTTAAATTGGAATCAGGGTTTGCAGATTTTCGCGTCATGTCTTCCCATCGCAGTAGTCGGCTGGTATTCAGCAATTTGGCAGGGCAAAACGTCAGCGGCATCTATTCAAATGATTTCAAAGAAGCCTGAAGCAATGGGCAAAGCAGTAATTCTCCCCGCAATGGTCGAGACTTATGCAGTCCTTGCACTTCTTACGAGTATATTAATGCTCATGGGAGTTCAGGTAGGTTAATCGGGCAGGTGTTGATAAATGGCACTTGCAGACATTAAAGCAAAAATTAAAGCCGATTCGCAGGCACAAATAAAAGCACTTGAGGCAGAAAACGACGCAAAAGTCCGCGAGATAAGCCGCAAAGTAAACGCAGAAATTAAAGAAGTTCAGGACTCATACGCGGCTAGACTCTCAAAGGAAGAGCCGGAAGTTTTGCGAAGACGTGAAATAGTTGCAGAACTTGACGGCAGAAGAATAGATTTAGGCGTTCGTCAAAAATTAGTCGGTGAGGCATTCGAGGCATCATTAAAGCAAATGACGGAATTATCACCCGATAAATACGTAAAATTTGCTGATTCACTCATGAAACAAGCTGTAGTTACCGGTAAAGAAGTCGTATTTGTCGGCAAAAATGAAAAGCATTTAGATCAACGCTGGCTGGACGGCTATAATTCAGCAAATAATACGAGCTTGACTCTTTCAGCTGAAAAATTACCGATTAGCGGCGGTTTTGTGCTTCGTGATGAGAAAATCGACACAAATTGTTCATGGGATATGCTTTTAGCGGCGGCCCGTGAAGACATTGAGACCGAAGTCGTGAAGCGGTTATTTGCGTAAGGAGGTGCAAAGCCGGTGAGTTACGTTTATACCGTAGCAAGAATACGGGGAATGGAAAATCACTTGCTTGAACCGGCATTTTTCTCGCGTCTTATGGACAGCGCGGGCATTGATGACGCATTAAAGGCACTCGGCGATACAAGTTATTCGCAGTGGATTTCAGGAGCAGCAAGTTTTGATAAAGCTATAGACTCTGAAATTCTAGCAACCTGCAAAGAGCTTGAAACTTTTGTACCTGATAAAGAATTGCTTGATATTTTCAGGCTGCCATATGATTTTCATAATGTGAAAGTCTTGCTAAAGGGTTTATTCAAAGTCAGAGGCGGCGACTCAGAAGGCAGACGATATGATTTGCTTTCTAAACTTGGAACGATTGACACTGAAGAATTAAAACTAGCAATCGAGACAGAAGAGTACGGATTTTTGCCCTATGGACTGACTGATTTATTGCCTAAGTGCTGGCAGCTCTGGGAGCAGACGAAAAACGCCCAGTCAGTTGAATTATTAATCGATGATGCAATGTTTAAGGCGTTATTAAAAGTTGCTGAAGGCTTGAATATGCCCGAAATTCTTTACTGGGTAAAATCGCGTATTGATGTCGAGAATTTACGCAGCGTTATAAGACTCGCACGAATGAAATACGAAAGCGCAAAGGCACTCCCATTTTTGCACGACGGAGGAACAATCAGAGCCGATGACATGGCTAGATTGCTGAATGAACCTCAAGAGACATGGGCGAGGATTCTTTCATATTCTGATATTTCGTCAGTGTTAAGCGCATTACAGGACTCTCAAGATATTAAATTATCGCTTTCTGAAGTATCGAAATCACTTGATGATTATTTAGTAAGAGTCCTAGAGAACGCAAAATATTCAATGGATGCACCGGCGAATGTTTTATTATATTTATTGACGAAAGAGTCAGAGGCTAGAAATATGCGCGTCGCTCTTGTTTGTGTTGCAGGCGGATTAGATCGCGAGTTCGGAAGGAGGCTTTTGAGCAATGGCAGATAATAAGCCTATGGCCGCAATCGGTTATTATGAGATGGCCTTACCCTTTCAAGCAGTAGGAGTCAGAAGTGTTATATTAACTCCTGAAACGCGTAATAAATTTTGCGACACTTTAGAGCAATTAGCCCGTGAAGATTATGCAGTCGTATTTATTCAGGAAGATTTATTTGTCGAGTTCACGAGCAAAGTAGAAGAAGTTAATGATCAATATCAGACCAGCGTCTTACCAGTGCCGAGTCCTTCAGGGGCAACAGGTGCGGGGCTTGCTTCAATCAGAGGCAGCGTAGAGAAAGCCGTTGGAATGGATATTTTTGCGGAACGTTAAATTTTTGGAGGCGGGAGATATTAAATGCCTGAGAAGAAAGAAATCAAAGGAGTTATAGAGAGAATCTCCGGCTCTCTTGTAATCGCTGGCGGTATGGAAGGCGCAAGTATGCAGGACGTTGTGCATATCGGCAAAGAAGGACTTGTCGGCGAAATACTTGAGGTCAACGGCGATAAAGCCTCGATACAGGTTTACGAGGAAACATCGGGATTAATGCCCGGTGAGCCTGTTGTCTCAACTGGAGAGCCTTTAAGTGTTGAGCTTGGGCCGGGGATTATAGAACAGTTTTATGACGGTATACAGAGACCGCTTGAATTAATCGAGAAAGCAGCAAAGAGTCCTTATATTTCACGAGGAATCAGCGTCCCTGCAATTGATAGAAGCAAAAAATGGAATTTCGAGCCTAAAGTTAAAGCCGGCGACGAAGTTATTGCGGGTGATATTCTCGGAGTAGTTCAAGAAACCGTCGTAGTTGAGCATAGAATAATGGTACCCTTTGGAATTAAGGGCAAAGTAACGAAAATCGAGAAGGGCGAACACACAGTAGAAGACGTTATAGCAGTAATTGATGACAACGGCACAAAGCACGAAGTCAAAATGTTACAGCGTTGGCCTGTCAGAAAGCCGAGACCCGTTAAAACTCGTCTTGCTCCAAATGTCCCGATGACAACAGGACAAAGAGTCGTCGATGCATTCTTCCCGGTTGCTTTAGGCGGTACTGCGTGCGTTCCCGGGCCGTTCGGTTCAGGAAAGACAGTTATACAGCACCAGTTCGCAAAATGGGCGCAGGCTCAAATCGTCGTTTATGTCGGCTGTGGTGAACGTGGGAACGAGATGACGGACGTTTTGCTTGAATTCCCCGAACTTGATGACCCTCAGACAGGGCAGCCCCTTATGAAGCGTACGACTTTAATAGCAAATACTTCAAATATGCCCGTTGCTGCACGTGAAGCGAGTGTTTATACAGCTATTACACTTGCTGAATATTATCGTGATATGGGCTATTCAGTGGCTTTAATGGCAGACTCAACAAGCCGATGGGCTGCGGCTTTACGCGAAATGTCCGGACGACTTGAAGAAATGCCCGGTGAAGAAGGTTATCCCGCATATTTAGGTACTCGACTTGCAAGTTTCTACGAGAGAGCGGGACGCTGTATCGTAAACGGTAAGGATGGCCGCGAAGGATCTATTACAGTTATAGGCGCAGTATCACCTCCCGGCGGCGACTTGTCAGAACCTGTTACTCAGAATACTTTACGAGTTACAAAAGTTTTCTGGGGACTTGACGCGAATCTCGCATATCAAAGACACTTCCCGGCCATTAACTGGCTGTCAAGCTATTCACTTTATACAGATAGACTTGATGCTTACTGGGATGAAAAATTTGATGATCAGTGGAGCGGACTCAGAGTCGAGGCTATGGGACTTCTTGAGCAGGAATCGCAATTAAACGAAATCGTAAGACTCGTAGGAATTGACGCACTTTCACGCGATGAGCGCATGGTAATGGAGACCGCGAAATCTTTACGTGAAGACTTCTTACATCAAAACGCTTTCCACGAGATAGATACTTACGCTTCAATGGACAAGCAATTTAAAATGTTGCGCACGATTGTAAATTTCCATCATGCCGGATTAGACGCTTTACACAAGGGCGCACCCATGAATAAATTATTTAATTTGCCGGTCCGTGAACAAATTGCGAGAATGCGCTATCTTGAAGAGAAAGATATAGCACAAATTGACAAGCTCGAAGATACTATCAAGGAGCAAATACAAGCTATAATACCCGTTGGAGGTGAACACGATGCTGCCTAGAGAGTATAGAACTATATCAAATATTTCCGGCCCGTTAATGATGGTCGAGAAAACTAAAGATGTACGTTATGATGAGCTTGTAGAAATTTCACTCTCAAACGGTGAGAAACGCAGAGGCCGAGTCCTTGAAATCGAGTCAGATCGCGCGTTAGTTCAGGTTTTCGAGGGAACTTCAGGAATCGAGAACGAAGAGACTAAAGTAAGATTTCTCGGCAAAGTTTTAACACTTCCAGTTTCAAAAGATATGCTTGGGCGAGTCTTTAACGGACGCGGTGAACCCATTGACGGAGGCGCGCAATTAATCGCAGAGCAAAATCTTGACATTAACGGAATGCCGATGAATCCATTTTCACGCGATTATCCTTCTGAGTTTATACAGACGGGAATTTCTACGATTGACGGACTTAATCCAATGGTAAGAGGTCAGAAATTGCCTATTTTCTCCGCGTCAGGTCTGCCTCATAACAGAATGGCCGCACAAATTGCACGTCAAGCTACAGTTATCAGTGGTCATGAAGATTTTGCGGTTGTTTTCGCAGCAATGGGCATTACGTTTGAAGAGGCTTCGTTCTTTATGGAAGATTTCAGACGAACAGGCGCATTACAGCGTACAGTTTTGTATATAAACTTGGCCGATGACCCCGCAATTGAAAGAATTTCAACACCCAGAATCGCACTCACTGCCGCAGAGTATTTAGCGTTTGAGTGTAATATGCATGTTGTTGTAATTCTCACTGACTTGACGAACTACTGCGAGGCTTTACGCGAAATTTCAGCAGCTCGTAAAGAAGTCCCCGGCCGTCGCGGTTATCCCGGTTATTTATATACTGACCTTGCTACAATGTATGAACGTGCAGGAAGACTCAAGGGTAAGAGCGGAAGTATTACACAGATTCCAATTTTGACAATGCCTGAAGATGATAAGACTCACCCGATTCCTGACTTGACGGGATATATTACAGAAGGCCAGATTATTTTAAGCAGAAGTCTTCACAGACAAGGAATTTATCCGCCCGTTGATGTCATGCCGTCGCTTTCAAGACTTAAGGATAAAGGTATAGGCAAAGACAAAACTCGTGAAGATCATGCGGACTTAATGAACCAGTTATTTGCGGCCTATGCACGCGGTAAAGAAGCAAAGGAACTCGCAGTAATTCTCGGTGAAGGCGCATTATCAGAAGAAGACAAGGCATTTGCTAATTTCTCTACAGTCTTTGAAGATAAATATGTTCGTCAGGGTGAATATGAAAACAGGACAATCAAAGGGACTCTTGAATTAGGCTGGGATTTATTGACGATGATTCCAGTTAAAGAGCTTAAGAGAATCAGAGATGCCTATATTGAGAAATATTTAAATCCTTTACTGGCTGAGAAAAAGGCAAAAGCTGAGAAGGCCGCGAACTAAAGGGGGAATTTGACAGATGGCACGCATCAACGTCAACCCTAACCGAATGGAATTATCGAGGCTCAAGAGAAGACTCGCAGTCGCAAAAAGGGGTCATAAACTTTTAAAGGATAAGCAGGACGCATTGATTAAGGCATTTCTTGAGAAAGCTCGTGCAGGCAAAGAATTACGCGAGGCAGTCGAGAAAGAATTATCAGAGTGTTACTCAACTTTTGTATTATCCCGTGCGCAGACTACACCGGAAATTCTTGAGCAGGCTTTAATTTTTCCGGGCGCAAAGTCGACTCTTTCTGTGAAGTGGCATAACGTAATGAGCGTAATGGTACCTGAATATGACGTAAAACAAGAGGGCAACCCCGTAAATTATGGCTTTGTGAATGTGCCTTTATTGTTAGACGCTGCATTAGAGCAGTTCAGCAAGATTATATTACGTTTATTGCAGTTGGCCGCAGAAGAGAAAGCTATTAGACTTATGGC
>CAJOEQ010000020.1 GCA_905233515.1 uncultured Synergistales bacterium | reverse complement strand
GGCTGGACTGCGTGACTCTGATGATATTATTGAGTCTGAAGGAATTAAGCTCGCTCAATCTGCAATTAATGACAGTGATATTTGCTTATATGTGATTGACTCATCGCGCGAATTAAATAATGACGAAAAAATTTTTATAGACTCTCTCAATAAACGCAGCATAATAATATTTAACAAGTCAGATTTAAAGCAGGTAACGCGCGAAATTGACTCACCTTGCGAGAAAATTTTTATATCAGCTAAGAATTTAACGGGAATTCAAGAATTAAAAGCGTTGATTTATAAGATTGCTTGTGAAGACTCGTTATTGTCATCAGGATTAAATACAAGTGCGGGGCAGTTAAAGACTCTCACAAATGCGCTTGACTCGTTGAAAGAATCCCGCGAGTCTATAATTACTTCTATGGGAGAAGACATCACAGCGGGACTCATGAATTCAGCGAGATTAGATTTATTGCGGGTGCTTGGCCTTGACGCAGGGGACGAATTACTTGACTCCATGTTCAGCCGTTTTTGTGTCGGAAAATAATTTATACAATTTCAGCAAGACAATTTAATAATTTCTGCATTTGTTCACTAGTTCCGATTGTGATTCTATTAAATTCGGGTAAACTCTCAAAGTAACGTATCATTATGCCGTTTTGCTTTAAGTGCGTAAAAATTTCTTGGCCGGTTAATCTTTCATGACGAGTAAATAAAAAATTTGTCTCTGAGTCAGTTACTTCAAAGCCCATTTTACGCAGATTTATTTTTGTTGACTCTCTAACAGTGCGAATTAAATTAATATTTTCCTTGTAATAATCATCGTCTTCAAGAGAACCCAGCCCCGCCGCCTGAGTCATAGCGTTTATATTATACGGCGTAATAGTATTCTTAATGTCGCGCAAGTCGTTAGCAATTTCTTCACAAGTTACGCAGAATCCCAGCCGCCCCCCTGCCAGTGAACGAGATTTTGAAAATGTCCGAGTAATTATTATATTATTATATTCATGAATAAATTTAATTGCGCTTAATGAGTCCGCAAAATCAATATAAGCCTCATCAATGATTATTAAGCTGTCAGGATTTGAAATTATAATTTTTTCGATTTCGTCAAGTTTTAGCGCGAGTCCCGTCGGTGCATTCGGATTAGCTATAAAAATAGTACGAGCTTGCAAATTTTTATAGTCATCAGGGGCAATTCTAAAATTTTTAAGCGGGATTAATTTATAATTTACTCCGTGAAATTTCGCGAGAATCTTATAAAATGAGTAAGTTATATCAGGAAATGCCGCACCTTTTTCACATAGTCCCATGAAGATAAAATTTAATATTTCGTCCGATCCATTGCCGAAAACTATTTGAGAAGGTTTAATATTTAACATGCTAGAAAGTTTTTCAGCCAGTAATCTACAGTCAGGATCAGAATAATAATTTAGTCCCTTTGCTGATTCATACGCGTATTTTATTGCTAAGGGTGAAGGCATAAACGGGGACTCGTTCGTGTTAAGTCTTATATAACCGTTCATGCTTTCTAGTTCTTCGCTCGTGTCATATGGCTCAAGAGATTTAAATTTTGAGTGTAAAAATTTGCTCATTTCGTAAATAAACCTTTCATAATAAAATTTTTTGCTCATGCTAGTATTATTTTATAACAAGAAATTTTGCGTTGTTAATTTTCTCGTTCACATATTATTATATTGCTATCACGAATTATAATATTTTTACGGGAAGATGAGAATTTATGCATTTAATTACAAGTCATTTGAATACAGATTTAGACTCGCTTGCTAGCATGTTCGCTATACAAAAATTATATCCTGATGCGGTAATTTGTCCTCCCGGTTCAATGAGCCGAAAAGTTAAAGAATTTCTTGCGCGTCAGGGTCATCAATGGGCAGCTAAACTTTTGAAACCTAAAAAAATCCCTCTTGATGAAGTAACACTCATGATAGTAACTGATACGCGCTCACGTTCTCGAATTGGAGCATTTGCAGCACTCGCAGGCCGTCAAGATGTAGCTGTTCACGTCTATGATCATCACCCTGCAACACAAGACGATATACCAGCTGAAGAATTAATTTACGAGCCAATCGGGGCATGTACTACAATGATACTTGAGCATTTATTAAATGAACGTAAAGAAATCACACCCGATGAAGCTACTTTATTTGCTTATGGGATTTATGATGATACAGGCGCATTGACTTATGAGTCTACGACTGAAAGGGATATAGCGGCAATCTGTTATTTACGTGAACTCGGCGCGGATTTGTCGGGGGTTCTTACTCAGATTGAGTCTGACATGTCGGCAGATGATAAAAAATTGCTTGATACTATGGCAGAAAACGCGCGAGAAATTTATATAAACGGTGCAAAAGTTTTATTAACATGGGCAGAAACTCAAGAATATGTCTCAGGCTTGGCACTTTTCGTGAATAAGTTAAAAGAATCTTGCGAGTCTCACGTTACAATCGCAGTAATAAATAACGGCGGGAAAAAAATTAATATAATTGCTCGGAGTATGCAAGGATTCTTGAATGTTAAAGAATTTCTCTCACAATATGGAGGCAGCGGACATTATCAGGCTGGGAGCGCGACTCTTTCTGACACAACGAAATCACCTCAAGAAATTTTGCAGGAAATCGAGTCAAAACTTTCTACAGCAATCCCGAATAAATTAAAAGTTTCAGATATTATGACATCTCCCGTTATAGCCGTTAATCCTGACGCACGAGTCGATGAAGGTTATCGCACTATGTTACGATTTGGCATGAAATCTTTACCAGTTGCGGACTCAAATGGTGAAGTCGTCGGAATGATGACCCGTAAAGATTTAGACAAGGCACATTTACACGGACTCGACCGCGCAAAAATTTCAGATTTTATGACTCAGGGGATTATTAGCTTGAACTCTGAGGCCTCAATTGAAGAAGCTCACAGAATGATGGCTACATATGGATTTGAGAAAATGCCCGTGCTTGACTCAAATGGTAAATTAGTCGGCACTCTTTCACGAGCTGATTTATTGAAGGCATTATATCATTCGGGCGCGCTCTCAAATGAAGATGACACATCGAGGGACTCAAGCGGCTTTTTATGGGTTGAAAATGTTGCTCACTTGATGGAAGAGGCTTTCAGTCTTAAAACTTTATCACTTTTACGGCGAGTCGGCACTAAAGCGCAAGAATTAGGCATGAAGGCTTATTTAGTCGGCGGGACAGTTCGAGATATTTTAATGGGCGTTCACAATGTCGATATTGATATTTCAGTTGAAGGCGACGCGGAAAAACTTGTAACTTCATGGAATGAGCCGGGCTGTAAGACTACTTTGCATGGACGCTATAAAACAGGAACTATTACATTTCCTGACGGTGAAAAAGTTGATGTTGCAACAGCAAGACGGGAATTTTACGAATATGCGGCGGCTACTCCGATTGTTGAGAGCGACTCACTAAAACAGGATCTCGGGCGGCGTGATTTCACAGTTAATGCTATGTCTATTTCTTTGAGTGAAGACGACTGGGGGACTCTTACTGACAATTACGGCGGGCGCGCAGATTTGAAGGATAAATTATTGAGAATCCTTCATAATTTGAGCTTTGTAGAAGATCCTTCACGAGTTTTGCGGGGAATAAGGCTCGAACAGCGTTTAAATATGTCATTTGAAGATAACACGTTAAGACTGCTTAAGAGTACAGTTAAAGGCGGTTTGCTTGAATGTCTATCAACAACAAGAGTGCGTGCCGAACTTGAAATAATTTCAAAAGAGTCATGCTTTAGAAAAATTGCTGTCAGAATGCGCGATCTAGGAGTCTGGGAGTCATTATTCCCCGGTGTATATGTCAGTATAGGATTATCGAGGCGGCTTGCTATAATGGATCACTTTTTGCACCAAGTCCAACAACACGGAATCGACTTCAAAGGCATGAAATGGCTTGTAGGAATGGCCGTAATATTGACTGACTCAAAGCCTGAAATAAGATTCTCAGCAATGGACAGAATGAATCTAAACCCTAACGAGCGCGATCAGCTTACAAAATGTTTTATGCAATGGCCAAATGTCGAAAAGTTTTGCGCTAATAAGAAAAATATCAGGAACTCCGACGCTTATTTATTTTTTAAGGATTACGGCCCAGTCCCATTAGTTTATTGGCTGACTTGTTTAAAATCTCCTGAAGCAAGACGCATTATAATTGAACACCTAGAATTATGGATGACTTACAGGGGCAAATTAACGGGTGCAGAGTTACAGAAATTTGGACTCAAGGGTAAAGAAATCGGCGAAATGTTAGCAAATATTAAACTCGCAATAATTGACTGTGAAATAAAATCTCTCGACGATGAAATTAATTTTGTCAAGGGAAGTATTAACTCACAGAAGGAGTGATTTAATTTGTCAAAAGTTTTCAAGTGTGAGAGCTGCGGGGCTGATTTAGATTTTCAGGACTCGGGCGAAATTGTTCAATGTCCATATTGCGGAACAAGACAGACTCTTTATTCTGATTCTTATTCTGATGAGATAAGCGACGAACAGCGCAGGAAAATTGACTCTTTATTAAAGCGAGTATTTATTTTGCTTGAGGACGGGGAATTTAAGAAGGCTGATAAATACTGTGAGAGAGTTTTAGACGTTGACCCTGAAAACGCATTAGCATATTTAGGGAAGTTAATGGCAGAAAAACGCGTGAATTCTCGTGAGGACTTGGCCGACTGTGAAGAATCTCTTTGGCTTAGTAATAATTATTATAGAAGTGTGATATATGCTGAGTCAGATTTGAAATCAGAGCTTGAGAGTTACGAGGCAAAAATTAACGCAAGGCTCGAAAATAAGAAAAATGAGAGAGATTATAATTACGCACTAAGCATAATGAAGACTGCTGACAATGAAGACGCACTCAGGACTATTGCAAATATGTTCATGAGAATAAAGGATTATAAGAATTCTTATTCACTCGCTCAAGAATGCATTAACAGAGCCGACGAAATGAAACGAGAAAGCGAAAAATTTGCCGAAGAAGATAGAATCGCACGCGAAAAAATAGAGATTCAATCTCAAGAGCAGGCAAAAACTCAAGCAATGAACGAGACTATAAATAAATTTATTATATTCTTGCTTTGTGCGGGGATTTGTGCGCTTGTATATTTCACGTCGAAATAATTTTTTGTAATATATGACATGATAAAATCATAAAAATTTTAATAAATAAGGAAGTATTTTTACATGAATCACAAAAATTTTTATGCAGTCTTTATAGGCGGCTGCGGCGGTGGAGGCTCTAATAATTTCGTCGATGATATTTCGCCGGATATTCCCGAATTTCATAATGCTGAGACGTATATTATTAATGACGAAATGCAAAATGTAAGTGAAGATGCTATGTTAAAACTTTATGATGAACTCGTAGCAGACGGCACATTTGACAAATTAAATGCAAGAGGTTATCACGTAGCTTTTATTGATGAGGATTTTGCAGGGACGGACATGTCAAGCCCTGAACTTGTACCAGCTGAAAACGCGCTTGAATTATTCTCTAATGACCTCAGAGGCGAATACAATAAAGGTGCAGTAATAGCTATGCTTTCACCTAATGAAGAGGCAATTAATATTTTACTTGAGGCACTCGGAGAAGACGCAAATTTCATAATGCCCGGTTCTGCTGATAAATTAGAACTCTATGCAGTGGCGCGCGTAACTGATCAATCAGGAAAGACTAATTTATTCACGTATAACATTCCCAGCCGCAAAAATTTTGTTTATTCAGATTCTGAAATTGAAACTATATCAGCTCCGGAAGACTCGCGGGATATTCAATCAGGGGACTCGAGTATAAATCCTGATGACATAGAAGAATACACCGGCACAACTTCAGAAGATATAGAGAGAATCCAGACAAATTTTCACGTTGAACGCTGGAGAGATTTTTACAAGTGGGCAGCTTATGAAATCGACGAATTAGCAGAAAGAGCAATCGAATCAAAAGCAAAATTAAGCGCAATAACTCAAGATGAATTCTCTTCGCTTGCTTCATGTTATAATCAAGTCATCCCGTTTAATTACTGTCAAACTTTTAAGCCATTCAGCAATAACGGCGGGCGTTATGACAGAACTATATCGCGCAAGACAAGAATTTTATATCATGTTTATTCGTGTCATTCATTTTCTAGCGGCTCAGATTATTATCTTATTCGTGCGACTTTAACGACTGAACCGGACTTCCATTTTGATAATATTCAGAGAAATTACGATAAAGGAAGTAATGCTGTATATACGCAGTATAATGCGGGATTTACTAATTATATTATTAACAGCGCATATATTGACGGCGTGAAAGATGATAACTCATCGAAAGTCTTATTCCTTGCGAGCGTTCCCGGCGATTCTGTTCCTAAGAATACAACGCGCACTACTTCAATGGGCTGGAGTGAAGGCGGCTCAATAGGTTTTAGTCTCGCGTCAAAAACGGGAGCGGGAATTAACGCTACTATGACTCAAAGCGTATCGCACAATGAATCTACTTCATATACGACTCAAAATTGGACACTTCAAAATTTATGCAGTATTTCAAATCCGAAATTTAAAGCACTTTTCGACACTGAATATAATAACGGCGATCAAGATCATCACTACCATTGGTATGGTGATTATGACATATGGCAAGATCTTCGTGTTAATAACGAGACTAAATCAAGACTTGATTTTACTACTGAATGGGTATGGGAAGTAAAAAAAGATTTCTGGCAGAACAGCGCGGACGGCAGTGTAAAAATTATCTGCAATACCATAATCGGCGAACGTTTTGCATACGGCTGGGGTAGAATTCGCCCAGGAAATCCATTTGCATTCGATGTCGAAGTTGACGGACAATCAAAAACTATCGAAGTACAATGCCCGGAAGGTACTATACTTGCACCCACTCCCGCACATATTTATGTAAATCAGCGCAATTTTAACGCAAAACCTGAAGGCGAAACAATTAGCGTGAATTTGCTATGTAATTCAGATTGGACAATCACGAGCGACTCGGACTGGTGCAAAGTAGCTACTACAAGCGGAACAGACACGGGCGGCATTGAAAAGCAAATATTATTTAACGTCTCAGCACATCCGCAGGCCGGATCAGCAAATTTTGAAGTACGAACAGCACATATTACAGCGCAGGAAGTCAGACCCGGCAATAAAATGGGCGATAAAATTCAGCTTGAAATCCAGCAGGCAAATAAATAATTAATTTTGCAATTTATCCCCCTTGTTATTCACGGCGAGGGGGATTTTTTTTTGCTGTTACGATATAATTATCAGCGAAATAATATTTTTTTACAGTAAGGAGAAAATTTTTATCATGGCAGACATAGTAACTTTAGTGATGGAGTCCCGTGAGAAAACCGGCAAAGGCGAAAACGGACGAATCAGAAAATCAGGCTTTGTACCCTGCATAATTTACGGCCCAGAAATCAAGGAAAATATCAAAGGTAAAGTCAACATGCGCGAGATTGAAAGAATCTTAGCAGGCAGATGGGAGTCAACTCGTTTAAATGTGAAATTACCTGATGGACGCGAAGAACTTTGCATTATTCGTGAAGCTCAGAGACACCCTTTAACGGATATGCCCTTACATATTGACTTCTTGCACTTAGTGAGAGGCCGCAAAATTAACGTTAATATTCCTGTTGAAGTTACAGGGCGCGACGACTCACAGGGCATTAAGGACGGCGGAGTCTTAGAAGCAATTAGAGAGCTTGAAGTCGAAACCTTACCGATGAGCATTCCCGATGTTATCACGGTTGATGTGTCAGGACTCAATATCGGCGACGCAATTCACGTTAAAGATTTGAAGTTGCCCGAAAATGTTGAAGCACTCGCAGATCCTGAAGAAGTTGTAGCAATCGTAGTAACTTCACGCGGAGTCGAGGATGCAGCACCTGAAGAAGAAACAACGGCAGCAGCTGATGTTGAAGTCGTTGCAAAGGGTAAGGCCGCAAAAGAGAGCGAAGACTCAGAGGAGAAGAAATAATTTATTATGCGCCTTATAGCTGGTCTTGGAAATCCCGGAACTGAATACGCTTTCACCCGTCATAATATGGGCTGGCAGTGCATTGACTTTTTTGTGATTAATCACGAACTGGGCAGACCTTCACACAAATTTAATGCTGAGTCGTGGCGTTGGAAAGATATATTATTTCTCAAGCCTTTAACTTATATGAACGCAAGCGGCCTATCAGTGAGTGAAGCTGTAAATTTTTACAAGATCGAGCTTGAAAATATTTTAATAATTTATGATGATATGGCACTCCCATATGGAAAATTAAGACTCAGAGCGCAGGGCAGTGCAGGAGGTCATAACGGACTCGCGTCAATAATAGGCGCACTCGGTGATTTGCATATTCCGAGATTGAGAATCGGAATCGGTAAAGCTCCGGGACTGGATAAAAACATGATTAATTATGTGCTGGGACATTTGAGCAATGAAGAACGCGAGAATTTACCGGAAATATTAAATCGGGCTGAATCAGCAATTAATGCATGGCTCGATAAAGACATTCAGAAAGCTATGACGATCGTAAATGCTGACCCTTCGGAGAAATAATCCGGAGGGTTTGTAATATATATTGCATTATGAAAGGATGATGACACAATGCAGGCACGGCGGAAATCTTCAAATGTATTACTTGATACGGCACTTCAGGAATTTTACGGCGCGGCGGATGAAATGGGACTCGATGAAAAACTTGTCTCGATTTTGAGTCATTCAGAACGCAGGATTCACGTTTCTATACCTGTAGAAATGGACGACGGCAGCGTGAATGTCTTTGACGGCTACAGAGTTCAGCACTCTACAGCGTTAGGCCCCTCAAAAGGTGGAATCAGATTCGACTCTGAAGTTGACATGGACGAGTGCGAGGCTCTTGCAATGCTAATGACTTGGAAATGTTCACTTGCGGGAATTCCCTACGGAGGCGGTAAAGGTGGAGTTTGCTGCGATCCCCTTAATTTGTCCAAGAAAGAGAAGGAAAAAATTTCACGGACTTACGGCGCAAGAATTGAACCGATTGTAGGCAACTGGAGCGACGTTCCCGCACCTGACATGAATACGAGCGGTCAAGAAATGGTCTGGATAATGGACACAATAAGCAAAATGCGCGGAAAACTTGAGCCGAGTCTCTTAACCGGCAAACCCATAAAATACTGGGGCAGTCAGGGACGAAACGAGGCAACAGGGCGAGGCGTGGCAACTTGCGGGCTTGAGTTCATGAAAGTTTTAGACAAGAATCCCGATGACGTAACAGCAGCTGTACAGGGATTTGGAAATGTCGGAAGTTATACGGCGAAATGTTTAAACGAGGCCGGAGTCAAAGTTGTTGCAATCAGCGATATAACAGGCTCATATTATTCAGAGAACGGAATTAATATAAGACGTGCTTTTGAGGCTATTCACTCACACCCTAAAAAATTGCTTGAAGGCTTTGAGAAAGTAGGCAACTGCGAAAAAATTGATAATGTTTTATTTGCTGATGCTGAATTCTTGTTCCCATGTGCCCGCGATGGAGTTTTGAATCGTGATACAGCAGGCAGCGTGAAAGCAAAATATATCGTTGAGGGTGCAAATGGGCCGATTACTCCCGACGGCGATAAAATTTTAGACGATAAAGGAGTCTTAATTATTCCTGATTTCTTAGCAAATTCGGGCGGCGTTATAGGCTCTTATTTCGAATGGGCGCAAAACTTACAGGGCGAATTCTGGCCTGAAGAGGAATATAATAATAAGCTCATGAACATAATGAAGGGCAATTTTAGGCTAGTCTGGGATTACGCAGAAGCAAAACACTTAAAGATGAGACGTGCGGCAACTATGGCAGCTATTCAAAGAGTCGCCGATGTTCTCGAAATGCGCGGAATATTTTTATAGACTTGAGAGTATATATAAAATTTGATTCGTGAATTTGAGAAAAATTATTCCCTCCTGTTTTTCGTGCAGGGGGGAATTTTATTATGCTTGTTATCTTATCTCGTTAAGTGTTATAGATGTGATTGAGTTATTCCTGTCAAGCTGAACGCTCAAACCTGTAGAATTTCCTTCGTTGTAATTCATGACTCGATTGCTCATGCTTGAAGGATAGCCCATTATTTGAAGTAAAGCCGTCTGACTCATGCCGACTTTCAGGCCGTTTTGCAGTTCGTGCTTTGATTGAGTGATTCTGATTCTTGTTATATCATCGCCCCTGAATGAAGCAGTTAATCCCGGCCACTCAGCTGAAGTACTAGAATTCTTTGCAGGCTGGCCAAGTGAGTCAATTAATTGATTTTTATTACTTCCGAATGATTTCATTAACGCGCTTGAATAACCTTCAGGGAGTCCGCCTCCTATTGGCTGCATATATTGACCGTATACCCAGCCTTCACGCCCGTTAGTTCTGATATGATACCAAGTGCCGTTAAGATTTCCGGATCTGCCAGTCCACGAGTCAAAAACTTCAACTCTTGAGCCGTTGCTAAGTCTTGTTACTCTTGCTGATCCTGTAGAGTGATCTGCTCTGACATTTACGCCGTTGCCAGTAATAACGCCTGATTTAGGAGTCCTGTCAGGTGTGAAATTAGGCAAAATATTTTCTTGAACTACTAAATTTTCTACAGGTTCGGCGATGCTGACATCTTCAGAATTTGAAGGAGTATGCTGTCTTCTTTGCACTTGAGGTATAACTTCAGTTCTCACAATCGGTGGTAAATCGCCGGGCGGTAATTTACGGAGACTCAGCAGGAAATATAAAGCTCCTCCTACTGCTCCGACTAATAATAAAATGCCGAGTATACGCTTAAAGGGTGAACGTTTGCGAATTTTTCCGCGTTTTGTGTATCGTGAGCTGCTGAATTCCTGATAACTTGATGCAGCTTCTTCGGGGTCATTTCTTGACTGATAATTTCTGTTATTTCTGCCTGGGTTAACTAGTACTCTGTAATTTGGTAAAGCTCCTGCACTGCTCATTTCATCACCATCGTTCATATTTGAATTTACAGGATTTATTACGTTTTCGCGTTCGTGTTCCGGCTCGATAAAATTATTTTGTTCGTGTTGAGTTTGAGCCGACGTGTTAATTATATCAGGGACTCCGTTTTCTTGATTTGAATTTGATTGAATATTTAAATCAGGCACAACAAATAATTTAGTCCCGCATGATGGGCAAAATCTCGCTTCACGCGCTACAGTCATCCCGCATGATGGACAAGTTTTTGATTTACGGCCCTGCTGTATTTTAGGCGGTTCGTTAATAATCGGCTGCATATCTGCAAGTTCTGAAGAGTCATCAAGTGTATCAAGATTTATATTATTTCTAGGCTGTGAAGGTCTGAAATTATTATTATTATTCTCGTAATAGAAATCATCGCCCTCACGATAGCCGCGCCCTTGTTCCTGTTCCTGTTCTTCGTCTTCGTAGTCGTCATCGTAATAATCTCTATAATCGTCCTGTTTTTTCTTGAGAAAGAAGCAGAACAGCCCCGCGAAAACATAAAGCCCCGCATATAGCCAAGTATCACGAGCAGCCGTGCAGATTCCAGCAGCCAAGAGCAAAAATAAAGCTCCCCATTTGCTTTGATTAAATGCTATAATGCCACCGATTAGAGCGAAAACAGCGGCAATTATGGGAAGACTTGCAAGAAGAGTCGAGGGTATACCGACAAGAGGGCCGCCAGTTATTGAAAGCGATCCAAATAACATAAAAACTCCGTGAATTATTGACGTTATAGCTGCTCCTAAGGTCAACGCTAAAATTATCCAGCTCATTTTTTTATTCTCTTTACTCCTTCCAGATTGCTAATTGCTAATAATTTATATTATATACAAATTTAAATTTTAAATAATATTATTCACCTGCTGCCCGTTTTATGCGATCTCTGAGTGCCTCATTTATTCCGGAATTATCGCGCGGCCATTCGACTATAATACAAGAAATTTTTTGCGACTCAAGCTCACGAAATCCCGCAAATAAACCGTGTGCAAAGTTTTCAGGTGAGTCAAATATTATTTTTACAGGAAAATTTTTATTTATCTCATGAATTCCCATAAAGCCCGCAGATTTTATATCAAGTAAATCTAAATCTGACTCGTTTCGCAAAATTTTCACGGGCAATGAAGGCGCATAATGTCTATATCTTGTGCCGGGGGATCTTTTCGCGCTGTTCGAGTCAGGAATTCCCAGACGCGTATTTAATTCTGACTCAATTAATTCGCGGGATAAACCGCCGGGACGTAATAATAAAATTTTCTCAGGATTCGTAATATCTATAACAGTTGACTCGAGTCCGATTCCTGTTTTGCCGCCGTCAAGTATTAAATCGATTCTATTATTCATGTCATTATAGACGCTTTGCGAGTCCGTCGGGCTTGGCCGTCCGCTTAGATTCGCACTAGGTGCAGCAATGGGAGTTTTTGCGGCCTCAATCAATGCAAGAGCTATATTATTATCAGGCATTCTAACAGCGGCAGTGCTTAACCCTCCGCGAGTTGTTGACGGGATAATATTTTTTGCGGGTAATACAAGAGTCAACGGTGCAGGCCAGAAAATTTTTGCGAGCTTTCTTGCTGAGTCATTCATATAAACAAGGGACTCGGCCTGATTGATATTACTTACGTGCAAAATTAGGGGATTATCTGAAGGTCTGCCCTTAGCTGCATAAATTTTTTTGACTGACTCAGGATTCAAAGCGTCGCCCCCGAGTCCGTAAACTGTCTCAGTAGGAAATGCAACAAGCCCGCCGGAGTTAATTATTTCTGCCGCACGTGATATATAATCGCGTTCAGGATTCCATTTATTGAGCGTCAATATTTGGGTCATCATGAAAATTTGATAAAAATTTTTCGCAGAATTCCGGAAAATTCCCCGCAATAATTGCTTCCCGTGCCTGTTCGGCGATTCTGACAGTAAAGCGCAGATTATGCCACGAATTAAGACGCGCTCCCAGAATCTCCCCGCAAATTGACAAATGCCGCAGATATGCCCGAGTGAAATTTTTGCAGGTATAACAATCGCACTCACTATCTAAAGGTATAAATTCATCGGCGTGAGTTTTGCCCCGCATGTTAATACGTCCTGACGAAATAAATAAAGTCCCATTGCGGCCATTTCTCGTAGGCATAACGCAGTCAAACATATCAACACCGCGCGCAATTCCTTCTACTATATTTGTAGGATAACCGACTCCCATTAAATAACGCGGTTTCTCACGAGGCATTAAATTATTTAATAAATCTAGTGAGTGATACATTTCTGCGTGAGATTCACCGACTGACAGGCCGCCTATTGCATATCCCGGAAAATCTAGACTCGTTATTTCTTTTGCGCTGCGTTCTCTTAAATCGTCGTAAATGCTGCCTTGAATTATGCCGAATAGTGCCTGTTTTGATTTATCATTATTGCGTGAGAAAAATTCTTTTGAACGTTCAGCCCATAGAGTCGTCCGCCTTACTGCCTCTTCTGCCTTGTCATGACTCGCCGGAAATTCACAGCACTGATCAAAGCACATCGCAATATCTGAACCTAATACGCCCTGAAATTTCATTGACCACTCAGGAGACATTATTAACTGTGAGCCGTCAATATGAGACCTGCATAAAACATTTTCGTCCGTAATTTTCTGTAATTTTGCGAGTGAGAAGACTTGAAAACCGCCGCTATCTGTCAAAATAGGGCGATTCCAGCTCATAAATTTATGAAGTCCGCCAGCTTTTGAGATTATTTCATTGCCCGGCCTCAAATATAAATGATAAGTATTACCGAGAATTATTTGCGAGTTTATTTCTTTGAGTTCACTGGGCGACATTGATTTAACAGTTGCCAAAGTCCCGACCGGCATAAAAACAGGAGTCTTTATTATTCCATGAGGCGTAATTAATTCTCCGGCTCTTGCTCCTGTTTTACTGCATTCAGCTATAATCTTAAATTCAAACAAAGTTATAAATCACTCCCATTTAAAGAAATTTTTTGCGTTGATTTCGATTTTATTAGCTAATTCTGCAATATCTAAATTTTTTAT
>CAJOEQ010000019.1 GCA_905233515.1 uncultured Synergistales bacterium | reverse complement strand
GTTATATTTTTGCTGCTGTGTAAAATTAGAGATTTTCTGCGATTTGCTTTGCGCTAGGAGGGCAGCCCTTCACGCAATTTTTTGCACCTGAACAGCACAGGCCGACTCCTAATGAGTCATCAGGTAAATTTTTATTTTTCCAGCCTTGACCGATATAAATATTTTTGTTTCTTCCGCGCGAATTCACGTACAAAGCCCTGACTAATGCAGCATAACACGCACTGCAGGCCGAGTCCTCATGTATATTTTTCACTAAACTAGCGACTCGCCCTGAAGGTCGGGGATATTGCCCGGCGTTTTCGGGATTGTTGAGATTTATAATATCTGACTCGTTAAAATCAATTTCGCCCGCTCCGTATTCATGAGCAAGTTTAATATATTTGACTTGATTTAAATCTAAGCCCATCAAGTTCGCACCGTATGAATCTATTTTTACGGGATCAGTGCCGAGGAAAATTCTATTTGTCTGAACAGGATTCCCGCCCTCTTCAAAACTTAAATCTCCGCAAATACTGTCAACTATGATTAAGCCGGTTTTAAGAGCCGCTCCCAGTGCCGCAATAGGTTTTGTGAGTCCAAGTGAATGAAATCGCCTTTTTTCTTTATCGGGTAAGCAACCTTTTAAATTTTTCAGCGCGCAAGTCATAACAGTCTGACAATGTCCCTTCAAAACTGGAAGATTTACGAGTAATCCCGCCTCTAATGCACGAACGCAAATATCTATATAGCCTATTTGAGTATTAATTTTCCGCGTTGAGTCATGTTTTAAATCATAAAATTTTATATTATATTTCTCACAAATTTTGTCGTAGCCTGTTCTCTTCATTGCCCGTGATGTGTCTTCACCTACCCAGCTGCTTTCTATAATGCTAATATCTTTCACGCCGTTTGCTTTAAAATATTCAATACAGCCCGATAAAATACCAGCGTGAGTCGTTGCTCCCTCGTCAGGGTGTCCAGCTACTACGAGATTCGGCTTTAATGCGACATTGCCCCCGTTTGGAACGAGTTTTATAGCATTTGAAGAGTCTAATAATTTCAGAGTCATAGCGTGCGAGTCAGTGCCGTAAATATTATAAATTTTGCTCATGTAATCAGCTCCTATTAATGAATAATATAATAAGAGCCGGCAAAAAATTTTTATTTCCTGCTGACTCTTTCTTAACAATCGGGACGAGAGGATTCGAACCTCCGACCTCATGGACCCGAACCATGCACGCTAGCCAGACTGCGCTACGTCCCGGCGAATCACTAACAAAGCGCATTCTATCACGTGAATTTATTTGCGTCAAATTATAGAGCTTCACAGCCCGGCCCCTCGATAATGCTAATTCCCTCACTTTTCGGAATCACGTTTATTTGAGTCGCAATTCTTTCTTTGAGTGCCTGAACATGAGAAATTATCCCGATCATTCGTCCTTCACTGCGAATTTCGCCGAGTGCGTCAAGTGCTGTGCTTAATGCCTCGTCATCAAGTGAGCCGAATCCCTCATCAAGAAATAACGAGTCAACTCTTGTATTATTTCCTGAAAGCTGAGAGAGTCCGAGTGCAAGTGCAAGACTAATAATAAATCTTTCGCCCCCTGATAAATTTTCAGTCGGTCGAATTTGCCCGGCCTGTTCGTTGTCTATAACGCTTAAAGCAAGGGAATTTTTTTTGTCATCGAGATTCATTGTCAGTAAATAACGCCCGCTCAATTTTCTTAATTGAACGTTAGCAAGGTTTATCATCATAGAGAGTGTAATTTTTTGCGCAAAATTCCTGAATTTGCTGCCATTCTGAGTCCCGATTAAATTATTTAATCCCGCCCAGTTTGAAGAATTTTCTTGCTGCTTTATGCATTTAATATTGAGTTCTTCAAATTCTGATTTAATTTTTTTGCGAGTCTCAAGTGCATTAACTAGGGCCGCTATATTGAGTCTTAACGCCTTTAATTTCTTGTCAATATCTGCATAAATCGGTGTAAGTTCGCTGCTCGTTTTTGCCGTTAAATTTTTTGCGAGTTCGTCATTTAATTTTTGCGTGCGTTCCTGCTCTATTGCTCTGAGTTTATGAATTTGCGAGTCTAGTTCGCTTTGTTCTGATTGAAATTTAGCGCGCTGATCATCACGTAAAATTGACTCGGTAAAAATTTTCTCGTCATCAAAATTTTTCGCTGCTAAATGAGATTTAAATAATTCTTCAAGATTTGCGAGTTCACTTGATAAATTTTCTAGTTCTGATTTATCGGAATTAAAAGATTTTTGCAGAGTCTCAAGGCTTGATTTTTTTGCTGTCAATTCCTGAATTAATTTCTCGTGTTCATTCTCAAGTGCTTTAACTGAGTCCGCCCATTCTTTAACGCGCGATAAAATTTCTCTGTTATTCTTAGCGTCAAATATTCCCAGATTCGCAAGTGATTCGCTTAATTTTGAGTGAGCTTGTTTTACCGGGTCAATCATCGCGCTTAATTCCTGAACGCAATTATTTAAATTTGTGCGTGAAATTCCTTCATTTGTGCGTGCTTGAGTTAAAATTTTTGCGGCGTTGTCTAAAATTTTGCGGGCTTGACTCTCTTGTTCACGTAATTTTTTCAGTTCGTCATCAAATTTTGTTATTTTGCTGTTATCATGTGGAAAATTTTTGTCTGAGTCGTGATTTATTGCGGGATGTTCAAGAGATCCGCACACAGGACAAGGCGCACCGGGCTGCAAATTTTCTCGTACCTCGTTTAAAATCGCGTCCGCTCGTTGATTCATTAAATTATTCAGCGCGTTAAATGCTGACTCGTGATTAATTAGTGCCTGCTCGTGTTTCTCTTGAGATTGAGCTAAAAATTTTCCTGACTCTTTAAATGCTGACTCGTATTGAGATTTATTTTTCTCGAGTTCCATTTGTTTTTTCTTGAGTTCGCAGTAATTATTTAATACAGATTCAATCTTGGCCGTTATTGCGTCGGGTGACTCTGTTATGCCGCGTCTAGTTTGAGTTAATTTTGCCTCATTTTCCGGAATTAATTGCGAGTCTATTTGCTTAATTCTTGCTGTGTATGATTCTATATCGCTTGAAGTTCTTTCGCAGCGAGTATTTATATTTGCGAAATTTGTTCGTAATGATTTTAGCTGTGAATATTCTGATATAAGCTCATTTGCCCGCGAGTCAGCCTCGAGTCCCGCCCGTTTTTGTGCAAAATCGTCAACTCGTTTTTGATGTAAAATTATAGCTTGTTTATTTTCGTCAAGTTCATTGCGTAATTTTTCTATATTCTTGAGCCACTGCAGCGATTCTTGTATTTTCGAGTATTCTAGTTCAAGACTCGTTAAATTTTCCTGATTTTGAGTTATAGCCTGTTCTATATCTTGATCAGTGCCGAAATTATCTCGTGGTCTCTTCTCGTCGCGTTGAAATTCTAATTCTCTTAATTTATTTTGCTCGTCTTGAGTGCGATTATACACAGCTGTTGAAATTTTGCTATATATTTCAGTCCCTGTTAATAATTCTAAAATTTCGGATCTCTCTGTAGCGTTTGCCTTAAGAAATGCATCAAAACCGCCCTGTTCAAGCATTACAGCTTGTGTGAACTGCTCATATTTAAGTCCTGTTATATTTTGTATTTGTCTAGTAGTCTCGCGAGTCTGTTCGCTCAATATATGGCCGTCTTTCACGAGTGATAAAATGTGCTTTATCTGATGAGATTTATAAGTCCATAGAGATTTATAAATTTCTCCGGCTGCTTCAAAAATAACTTGCGAATAACAATTATTAGTATGCTTTGTCATGATTTCATTTTTTTGCAGAGAAATGCTGCCGAGTCTCGGAGTCCTCCCGTAAAGTGCAAGACAGACGGCATCAAAAATTGTAGTCTTCCCCGCTCCAGTCGGCCCGGTAATCGCAAAAATTCCGTCGGAAATATAAGCCTTGTCAGATAAATTTATGTGCCATTCACCTTTTAACGAGTTCAAATTTTTGAGTCTTATATCTAAAATTTTCATGTTAATAAATCGCCTCTCTTAAATAAATTAATTTCGTTGCGCGGAGAATAAAAACTAAAATTTTTATGCTTCATAGTCAATATTTAAGTCGCGTAAAATTTCCTGATATAACGTGATAAATATTTTGCGCTGAGATTCAGGAGTCTTATTTGCATCAAAACAGGTTTCAAGCATTTTTACGGGAGAAATTTTTTCGAGGCCTTCAGGTATTGCGTCAAGTTCATTATTATATTGTAATTCTCTGTTCTCGTTGTGAACGCTTAATATCTCAAGTAAAGGAAATTTTTTCGTGAATTTATTTAATTGTTCGGGTAAATCGCCTATTATTTCACGGCCTGTGTAAGTTATATCGAGCCATATAGATTTATTTAATAGTGATAAATTTTCAAGCTCTGTAAAAATTTCGTCAAGATTGCCGGAGATTCGCTTTAAAATTTGGAACTCAGGAACGGGAATATTATTTATTGCTATATTATTATTCTCGTTAAATTCGATTATATACACGGATTTTTGCGCGTTTTTCTCTCCGACCTCACCGAATCCCATCGCAATAGGTGAGCCTGAATATCTTATATTTTCGTGTTTAATAAATTGCTGTGAGTGCAAATGCCCGAGTGCCGTATAATTTATATAGTCCTTAGAAAATAAATCGCTGCCGATCTCTATAGAAGTCCCGACATAAAGCGAGCGAGTCCCGTCGTCTATATTTGTCCTGCCTCCACGTGCGAATAAATGACCCATTGCTATAATGGGAATATTTGAGTCTGCTTTTATTTCTTTAGCACGGGTAAAAACTTTTTTATAATGTTCGTAAATTCCGCTCGTTAAAGCCTTCTCGATTGAGTCAATATTATCATCGGATTTGCGAACGTCCCTATCTCGTAAATAAGGCACTGCACAAACTATTAAATCAGGATCATATAATTTAATAATTTCGTCGTCAGGATTTTGCGAGGCTCGGCCTATAACGTGAATATTTGAAAGTTTTAACAAGTCTGACGGCGCGTCAAGAAATGCGGGCGAGTCATGATTTCCGGAAATTATAACACAATGTTTGCATTGAGATTTTGCGATTGAATACAAGAATGAATAATAAATATTTTGAGCCTGCACTGAAGGTGTAGTATTGTCGAAAATATCGCCTGATACGAGCAAGACATCAACATTTTCACGCGTTATTAAATCTTTGAGCCAGTCAAAAAATTTTATAAATTCTTCTATTCTGTCTTTATTCTTGAGCCGCCTGCCTATGTGCCAGTCTGAAGTATGCAAGATTTTCACGTTTTTGAGCCCCTCCTGATAAATATAAATCTGGGAATTTTCCAAAATTTTAGCATATATAAATATATAAGTGATAAAATCTGCGTAAAGTTTTAAATTTTTCAGGAGAATTTATATAATATGGACTGGCAATTATCGCAATTATTTATTATTTGTCCGTTAATATTTATCGGCGGACTTGTTGACGCAATAGGAGGCGGCGGAGGTTTAATAACTCTTCCGGCGTATTTAATCGCTGGGCTTCCTGTTCATGTCTCAATAGGCACTAACAAATTAAGCTCTTCAATGGGAACTGCTTTGACTTTCACGAAATATTTTATTAACGGTTATATGCCTGTGAAATTATCTATTATAGGAATTGCCGGAGCTTTTATAGGCTCATCACTGGGAGCAAAGACGGCTTTACTAATAGGAGATCACGCGTTTAAAATTTTGATGTTATTCATGATTCCTGTAATAGCTTTTTACGTGTTCAAGAGTCAGGATTTATTACGCGAGTCAACAGGTTCGGACGAGATTATAAATTTTAGGACTTATATATTTTGCGCTCTTGTTGCATTAGGTACGGGATTCTACGATGGATTTTACGGCCCCGGGGCTGGGACATTCATGTTATTATTGATGGCTGCGGCAGGTTTGAGCGTCCAGAAAGCAAACGGAGTCGCTAAAGCAATAAATCTTACAACAAATATTGCGGCTCTTGTAGTATATTTCATGAATAATAAAGTTATTTTGCCGCTGGGATTGACTGCCGGATTCTTCAGCATTGCAGGAAATTATATCGGTGCAAAATTTTTTGAGCGAGGAGGGTCTAAAGCTGTCAGGCCTGTTATACTTATAGTGCTGGCATTATTTTTTGTCAGAATAATTTATGATTTAATATTTTAAATGAAGGGATTTGATTTATCATGTTAAAGCGCGTTTTTATCGCAGTAATTCTCGTAATAGCACTCTCTTGTACTTGTTTTGCTCATCCGGGCAAACTCGACGCTAACGGCGGACATTATGACAAGGACACGGGCGAATATCATTATCACAAGGGGCCTAACGCTTTAGAGACTCTCGAAATTCGACGCAATACCGTTTACAAGGCAAAAATTGAAAGAGTCGTAGACGGCGACACGGCTATTGTCTCGTTTATATTCCCTGATGGTAAGAGATACCAGAAGCAGCGAGTTAGATTTTTAGGAGTCGACACTCCCGAGACAGTTCACCCGAATAAACCCGTTCAATATTACGGAAAAGAGGCCAGCAATTTCACAAAATCACAATTGACTGATAAAACAGTATGGCTTCAGACGGATGTAGGCGCGTTAGATAGATATAATAGAATGCTCGCTTATGTGTGGCTTGAAGAGCCTTCAAAAAAGGATATGGACAATAACGAGTCAGCAATCAGAGCGAAAATGTTTAATGCTAAATTATTGCTTGACGGTTATGCTCAAGTTATGACAGTACAGCCTAACTCGCACTACTCTGAAATTTTTGTTAGATTCCAGCGTGAAGCCCGTGAAGAGAAAAAAGGACTCTGGGCTGAAGAGTAATATAATTATATATAGAAAAATTTACGATTTATATTTTTGCTCTCTCTTAAAATGAGGGAGCTTTTATTATAAAATTTTATTAATAATTTCAGGAGGTTTGAATAAATGACAAAATTAAATCCCTTGCTTGAATTACGAACGGGCAAAAGATTCGGGATTCCTTCATACTGTACTGCTAATGAATTAGTAATCGAGGCCATTTTTGAGCAAGCAAAAAATTTTAATGATTATGTCTTAATCGAGGGCACATCTAATCAAATTAATCAATTCGGCGGCTATACAGGAATGACTCCGGCTGATTTTCGCGATTACGTTTTCAAGATTGCCGATAAAGTAAATTTTCAACGCGATAAAATTATTCTCGGAGCTGATCATTTCGGGCCGTTAACTTGGGCAAAATTAAACGAGTCAGAAGCTATGAAAAATTCTTGTGAACTTGTTAGACTCGCTGTCTTAGCAGGTTTCAAGAAAATTCATTTAGACACAAGCATGAAATTAGCTGATGACTCATTGAATGAAAGACTCTCAAGTGAGATTATTGCAGAACGCGGGGCGGTTTTATTAAATGAGTGCGAGAAAGCATATCAGGAATTATTACGCTCAAATCCTGAAGAAATCAGGCCGGTTTACATAATAGGCTCTGAAGTTCCAATACCGGGCGGCACTCAGGAAGAAGACGACAAATTACAAGTTACAAGAGTCAGCGATTTCGAGAATACTTTAAAAATTTATAAACGCAAATTTGACGAGCATAATTTATCAGACAGGTGGCGTGATATTATAGCAGTCGTTGTACAGCCGGGAGTCGAATTCGGCGATAAAGATATACATTTTTATAATCGTCAGGCAGCAAGGGAATTAACGGACTCGCTCAAAAAATACCCTGATTTAGTCTTTGAAGGACATTCAACGGACTATCAGACTCCGGGGAAATTGCGAGAAATGGCAGAAGACGGAATTAAAATTTTAAAAGTGGGCCCCGCTTTGACTTTTGCGTTACGTGAGGGTTTATTTGCTTTGCGCTTTATGGAGCGCGAATTAATACCGGAAAATCAACGCGCAAATTTCATTGAGACTCTAGAAAGAGTAATGCTTGCAAATCCTGAAAACTGGCGAAAACACTATCACGGCTCAGAACTTGATAAATTTCTTGCGAGAAAATACAGCTATTCTGATAGATGCCGATATTATTTCAGTTTACCGGAAATTAAATCAGCAATTAATAAATTATTCGCAAATATTGACAGTGTAGAGATTCCGGCGGGAATGCTTAGACAATTTATGCCGCGTCAATATAAATTAGTTCGTGATAATTTGCTTGATTTGAAAGCTGACTCGCTCGTTAAAAATTTTGTAGCCTCATGCACTGAAGATTATAATTACGCTGTAAAAGTAAAATAATTTATAGAAAGAGGGAATAAAATTTTGCTTGTTACTTCAAGTGATTTACTCTTAGATGCTCAAAGAAATAAATACGCCGTCGGAGCCTTCAACGTTGAAAATATGGAAATGGTGTTAGCTGTCTTAAAAGCTGCAGAAGAGACTCGCTCACCCGTCATAATGCAGACAAGCCCGGGGACTGTAAAATTTGCGGGATTTGATTTCTATTTTGCGAACGTAAAAGCAGCTGCCGAACGCGTAAATATTCCTGTTGTATGTCATTTAGATCACGGTAATAGTTTCGAGATGGCCGCACTTGCTGTAAAAACCGGCTATACTTCAATAATGATTGACGGGAGCAAATTAAAATTTGATGAGAATATAGCGTTGACTCGTTCAGTTGTAAGATTCTGTCATGCCGCAAAAATTCCCGTTGAAGCTGAACTTGGCCGAGTTGGAGGCAAAGAAGACGATTTAATTAATCCCGATATAAACCCTTTTACAGATCCTGACGAGGCAAAAGAATTTGTCTCAAGCACTGAATGTGATTCGCTTGCTGTAGGAATTGGCACGGCTCACGGAGTCTATAAAGGAGTCCCGAAATTAAATTTTGATGTTCTCGCTAAAATTCATGAAAAAGTAAATGTGCCTTTAGTCTTGCATGGAACTTCGGGCGTACCTGATGAGCAAGTTATAGAGTGCATAAAATTAGGAATCTGCAAAGTAAATTACGCTACAGATTTAAGAATCGCATATACT
>CAJOEQ010000018.1:17046-17882 GCA_905233515.1 uncultured Synergistales bacterium | reverse complement strand
GGCGGTCAAAGGATTCTCGACACTCTTATAATGCAGTGCAGAAAATATAACGTGAAAATTTTTCGCTCAAATCCCGTAAAAGCTCTCAAGATAAAAGACTCGCGAGTAAATTATATAATCACAGAAAATGAAGAAATCAGCGCGGATAAATTTATTATTGCAACTGGCGGCAAATCTTATCCAAAAACGGGATCGACAGGGGACGGATATAGACTCGCTCAACAGGCCGGACATACTATAACAAAATTATTTCCTGCTCTTGTACCAGTTAAGACTCAAGAAACTTGGCCGAAACTTGCAAGCGGCTGCGATTTAAAAAATGTAAGACTCACAGTTATTCGTGATGGTAAGGATATAGATAATAGATTCGGACAAATGGAATTTACTAATTTCGGAGTAAGCGGCCCTATCGTAATGGATTTAAGCTCATTTATTCCCGAATGGCAGGAAGGAGCGGAGAGTCTAGAGTTTTCGCTTGATTTAAAGCCGAGTCTAACTCATGGGATATTAATAGAACGAGTCAAACGTGAAATCAAAAAATTTTCAGGCCGCAAAAGATTCGCAGGTCTTGCGCGTTCACTCGTTCCAGCAAAATTAACGCCGTTGATTCTAGAATTGTCCGATATTCCGCATGATAAGCCTATAGAATATATCTCAAATGAAGAAATTTTTGAGTTCGTGAAATTGTTAAAAGATATTAGAATGCACATTAACGGGCTATGGAGCTTTAATAATGCAGTAGTTACTAACGGCGGAGTCTCACTCAAAGAAATAGATCCGTCAACAATGAAGTCAAAATTATGCGATAATTTATTTTTTGCCGGTGAAGTATTAGA
>CAJOEQ010000018.1:15840-17039 GCA_905233515.1 uncultured Synergistales bacterium | reverse complement strand
GGGTTTAATCTTCAAATTTGCTGGAGTACCGGCTATATTGCAGGGAGCGTGAATTAAAATGTTATTAGTAATCGACACAGGAAATACAACAATCGCAGCAGGAGTCTTTGACGGTAATAATTTAATTGCTCATTGGCGGCTGTCTTCAATTTCTCGGACATATGACGAATTAGGCGTGTATTTATGGGAATTGCTTGCTACAAAAAATATAAATCCTTCGTCAATAACCGGCGCGGCTTTTGCGTCTGTAGTGCCTTCTTTGGATTTCGCGATAACTGAGGCAATCAAGCAATATTTTAACGTGAATCCCTTACAAGTCAGCGCGAATACTGACACGGGACTCGATTTGCGCGTAAAGAATCCTCAAGAAGTCGGAGCAGATAGAATCGTAAATGTTTTCGCAGGACTTCATAAATACGGCTCGCCTTTAATAGTCGTAGATTACGGCACGGCTATAACTTTTGACTGCATTTCGCCTGATGGTGCATATTTAGGTGGAGTAATTGCTCCCGGTCTTGTTTCGGGTATATCGGCTTTATTCTCAAAGGCCGCGAAATTACCGCAGGTTTCTCTCTCAATTCCTGAAAGAGTCATCGGGCTTGACACTACGGAAAATATACAATCGGGAATTTTATACGGCAACGGTGGATTAACTGACAGATTAATTGATTTGATTCGCGAATCAGACGGAATGAAGGCCGCAAAAGTTGTAGCAACAGGAGGCCACGCGGGATTAATGCAAAAAGTTTCGCGAAATATTGAATACGTTGATAATTGGCTGATGCTTGACGGGTTGAGACTAATTTACGAGAGAATCTATAAATCATGATTCATGCGGGAGGACTCGAATTAGATAATAATTTATGTCTTGCTCCATTAGCTGGAGTAACGACTCTAACAATACGCGAATTTTTTTCAGGGATGGGCGCGGCTTTGACTCATACGGAAATGATAAGCTGTTCGGGCTTAATTCGCGATAATGCAAAGACTCTTGACATGTTAAAAATTTCAGATTATGAATCGCCTTTAATAGTTCAATTATTCGCGCCTGATGAGAAAATTTTATATAACGGAGCTTTAAAAGTTTTGACTCATTGCAGAAAATTTTCAGGTCTTGGCATAAATATGGCTTGTCCCATGCCTAAAATTATAAAAAATGGGTCCGGCTCGGCTTTAATGCGTCGTCCTGAAATTGCCTC